>JAAEZN010000100.1 GCA_018222835.1 Algicola sp.
CCGATTCACGATACAGACCAGAATCAATTTCAAAAAATAACCCTATGAGTTCAGAAGAAAACATAGCAGTGGTTGTTTTGGCAGCAGGTGGCTCTACCCGTTTGGGGCGTCCAAAGCAGTTAGTTGAATTCAAGGGGAAAACACTTTTGGAGCTCACCCTGAATGAAGCAGATGAGTTGGGTTTCCGGACCAAGATTTTGGTTTTGGGGTCTAAGAATGAAGAAATTCTGGATAAAATTGATTCCGACGGCTTTAAAGTGGCCATAAATACGGATTGGGAGCAAGGAATGGCATCTAGCATTAAGCTTGGTCTAGAAGCTGCGATTGCGGAAGAAAATGGATTGAACCATGTATTGTTTTTGGTATCCGACCAACCCTTTTTGGAACGTACGAACCTAATCAAACTGGTGCATACGCAATTGACTGAACGTCCAAATGCCACCTATTCTCAATATGGGAGAAATATAGGAGTGCCAGCCATTTTTGCTAGGGAAGCTTTTCCACTATTATTGAATTTGAAAGGAGACGAAGGGGCTAAAAAGCTGATACACTTGGAAGATTTTAAATATTGTACGGAAGTCTTTAAAAAAGGTGGGTTCGATGTGGATACCGAAGCAGATGTACAACAGCTAAAGCAAATGGAAGTATGACAGTGACGATAAAATATTTTGGTTTGGTGGCCGAAGCTGCTGAAAGATTTGAAGAGATTTTGGAACTCGACGGAGTGCTAACCGCTTCGGAATTGAAAGCGCAATGCTTGAATGGCTTGGCTATTGCTGACAAAGAATCCGTGCAGATAGCTGTAAATCAAAATTTGGATGATAAAATAACCCTTAAAGATGGGGACGAAGTGGCCTTATTGCCACCATTCGCAGGAGGATGAGCAGATACGACAGACAAATAAAACTCACGGAAGTTGGACTTGAGGGCCAGGAAAAGCTTCGCAATGCCAAAGTGTTGATAGTTGGTGTTGGGGGATTGGGCTGTCCTGCTGCCATGTATTTAGCAGGTGCAGGAGTGGGTAAAATAGGCTTGATGGACCATGATAAAGTCGATATGTCCAATTTGCATCGACAAGTTTTGTTTCAAGAATCGGATGTTGGAAGGCCAAAGACTGTTGTTGCCAAGGAACGATTAGAAAAACAAAACAGTGAGGTATGGTTTGAGGTGTATGAAGAGCCGTTGACAGTTGATAATGCCGAAAACATTATCAATCAATACGATGTGGTGTTGGACGGTACCGATAATTTTGAGACCAAATACCTCATCAACGATGCTTGTATATTGACTGATAAACCTTGGGTGTTTGCCTCCATTTATAAAAATGAAGGGCAATTATCGGTCTTCAATTACAAAAATGGTCCTACCTACCGCTGTGTGTTCCCAAAAAGTACACGACAGAACATCAGTTGTGAGGCCACGGGAGTATTGGGCGTATTACCTGGCATCTTGGGAACGCTTCAAGCGGCAGAAGTACTTAAAATTATTTTGGGTGCAGGCGAGGTATTATCGGGCAAGCTTAAGCTTATCAATATGATGCAGGCCAGCGAGCAGACCATCAAAATAAACAAACGCCCCGAAGAAGTGGAGAAAATCCGTAAAAACGGAATAGCGCCCGTTTATATCTATTGTGATTTAAAAAATAAGGAATATTGGTACCTCGATGTACGTGAAGTGTTCGAACAGCCCAAACCAAAAGGCAAAAAAGTGTTGAGTATCCCTATGGGCGATTTAACATCAAGATACCAAGAAATACCAAACAATCAGGAGGTTTTTGTGTTCTGCCAGTCTGGAAAGCGAAGCAAGAATGCGATTGAAATCCTTAAAAATGAATTTGGCTTCCACAACTTAAAAAATGTGGAGGGCGGCATAGAAACAATTATTGATGGATAAGAAGAAACCAAAAAAAGTATTTGTACAAGGAGCGATTCCTCCCGAAAAAATAGCCAATTCGGTGGCCAACCACCAAAGCAAAACCGAAATTGGCGCGCACAGTATTTTTTTGGGACAGATCAGAGCAGACGAAGTGGAGGGCAAAACCGTAACTGCTATTGATTACACGGCCTATGAAGAAATGGCGGAAAACGTGTTCCACGAAATACGCGAAGCAGCTTTTGCCAAGTTCGACATTACCTGTGCCCATATTTATCACAGTTTGGGCAGGGTGAACGTTGGCGAGCTTTGCCTGTTCGTGTTCACATCATCGGCACACCGAAAGATTGCGATAGAGGCGACCAACTTTTTTGTAGAAGAAATCAAGGCGAAAGTGCCCGTATTCGGCAAAGAGATTTTTGAGGACGAAACCCATCAATGGAAAGTAAACAAGTAAATGGTAGATATAACTCATAAAGTGACCACCTTGCGGGAGGCAACCGCGGAAGCTATCGTTAAAACGAGCAGTCAGGCTACGATAGATGCAATTCAAAACAATAAGGTTCCCAAAGGGAATGTGTTTGAAATGGCCAAAGCCGCTGGCTTGTTGGGCGTCAAAAAAACACCAGATTTGTTGCCCGATTGTCATCTGTTGCCTATCGAATACACGGGTATCGATTATGAAATCGATGGTTTGGACATTACCATTTCCATGACGGTAAAGACCATATACAAAACAGGGGTAGAGGTTGAGGCGATGCACGGAGCAAGTGTTGTGGCTCTTACCATGTACGATATGCTGAAACCCATTGACAAAAACGTGGAAATCGGCACCATTCGTCTCAAATCGAAAAAAGGAGGGAAGTCCTCGTTCAAAATAAATTCAGAAGGGTTAACTGCTGATGTTGTCGTTTGTTCTGATACCATTTCCAAAGGAAAGGGCGAGGATAGGGCAGGAGAGGCTATCATTGAGAAATTGAAGTCTCTGGGTGTGCCATCCAAAAAAAGCATCATTCCCGATGAAGCAGAGCAAATCATCAAAAAAGTGGAAAATACCACAGCAGATTTGTTGATTTTTACGGGAGGAACGGGCGTGGGGCCACGAGATGTAACCCCACAGACCTTAGAGCCCTTGTTGGACATCAAACTAAAAGGAGTAGAAGAACAAATGCGAAGCTATGGGCAAAATCGAATGCCGTATGCGATGTTCTCACGCTCCATCGCAGGCATCAAAGATGGTAAGTTGATATTGGCATTACCGGGCTCCACCAAAGGAGCTGCGGAATCCATGGATGCGATTTTCCCCCATGTATTGCACGCATTTAAAGTGATTGAAGGAAAAAGACATGATTGACAGTAAACCACAAATAATTGACGATTTCGGTAGGCCACATACCTATCTCCGAATTTCATTGACTGACCGGTGCAACCTGCGCTGCTTTTACTGCATGCCAGAAGAAGGTATTGAGTTGATGGAAAAGCCAAGTATCATGACCTTGGAAGAAATCATTGAGATGACACGGACATTTCGGGATTTGGGTGTAGATACGGTTCGATTGACGGGTGGCGAACCTTTGGTTCGGAAGAATTTTGGCTTTTTAGTGGAAGAGTTGGCCAAATTGGGGGTAACTTTAAAATTGACCACCAACGGAATTGTGCTTGACAAATATTTGGACCTGTTCGATAAAATTGGCCTGCGTAAAATCAACTTTAGTTTGGATACCTTGGACAAGGCCAAGTCCATTTTCATAACCAAGCGGGACTATTACGAGCGCATTATGACGAATCTCGAAATGGCGCTCGAAATGGACATGCAAATCAAACTAAATGTTGTGCTGATCAAAGGAGTTAACGACAATGAGATCAACGATTTTATTGCCTTGACCCAATATAAAGATTTAAGTATCAAATTTATTGAGTTTATGCCGTTCAAGGGCAACAAATGGGATTGGAGCAAGGGGGTTTCCAAAGAAGAAATCTTGCAAACCATTGGAGATAAGTTTGGGGAAATTCAGACCTTGAAAAACCCTAAGCACAGTACGTCCACTAATTATAGGGTGAAGGGTCACAAGGGAAGTTTTGGTATCGTGAGCACAATCACCAATCCGTTTTGTGATGATTGCAACCGTATTCGTTTGACCGCCGATGGTAAAATGAAAAATTGTCTTTTCGCTACCTCCGAAACCGATTTGTTGACACCGCTTCGGAATGGGGAACCAATTGAAAGCACCATTTTGGAGGCCATCAAGTCCAAAAAACATTCCCGTGATGGTATGGACGTTAAAATGGACGCCGACCACTACGAGCAAAACCGTTCAATGATTTCAATAGGAGGCTAATGGTTACAATTGAAGAAGCGCTTCGTATTATCGAAGATCAAAAAATCAGTTTAAAAAGTGAATTGAAACCATTGGAGGAGGCTCTTGGTTTTGCCTTGGCAACCGAAACCATAGCTCCATTTGATGTGCCCGAGTTCGATAATTCCGCGATGGACGGTTACGCCCTTTGCGGACTGTATCAAGAGTACCAATTGGTAGGAGAGATCGCTGCTGGCGATTCCAAAGATGTTGAGTTGCAAGATGGCAAGGCCGTTCGAATTTTTACAGGTGCAAAAGTGCCCCAAAACTCGACTGCAGTGATGATGCAGGAGAAAACCTCCGTAACAGACAGCACGCTGTTTCTTGATGAAATGCCCAAAGTTGGTCAGAACATCCGAAAAAAGGGAGGGCAGTTGACAGAGGGGCAAACGGTATTTGAAAAAGGTCATTTCTTAAATCCACCCTCCTTGGCTTTGATGGGCAGTTTGGGATTATCGCAATTGGAAGTTTTTTCCAAACCACAAATCAATATTATCACTACAGGAAATGAACTCGTAAAACCGGGAGAACCCAAAACAGAGGGACAGATATACGAATCCAACAGCTATGCGATTTCTGGAGCGTTGCGACAATTCGGATTTAAGCATCATCAGAAAACACAGATACAAGATGATTTTGAGGCCACAAAAGCTGGTATCAAAACGGTATTGGAGTCTTGTGATGTGCTCATTATCTCTGGAGGAATATCGGTTGGAGATTATGATTTTGTAAAACAATCCCTTGAGGAAAACGGAGTTAATGAATTGTTTTACAAGGTTTTTCAAAAACCGGGAAAACCACTGTATTTTGGTCGAAAGGAAAATCAATTTGTATTCGCGCTCCCGGGAAACCCAGCATCATCATTGACTTGTTTTTATATTTATGTGCTTCCTTTGTTACAACGTTTGTCGGGGTATCAAAAGACAGGTTTAACGACCTATCAATTTCCGATAAGACATGCGTTTGAGAATCGTTTTGGACGTCCTTCTTTCCTAAAAGCTGCCGTTGTTGATGGAAGGGTCGAGATTTTGGACGGTCAAGGATCATCTATGATTCAATCTATGGCAAAGGGCAATGCACTTGCTTTTTTGGATGATGGTGAAACCTTGAAAGAAGGTGATTTGATTAGGTGTAAGCTAATATCACAATAAATGAGTGTAGAATATTTGCCGATGGTCTTCTTTTTGATCGCATTATTTTATAGCTCGGTGGGATTTGGGGGAGGGTCCAGTTATTTGGCCATTTTAAGTCTTTTTTTGACCGATTTTTATGAAATCCGTTCCACCGCACTCATTCTGAATATTTGCGTCGTGACCATAGGCACTATCGTTTTTATCCGTAACCGGGTGTTCGATATGAAACTGTTTTGGCCGTTTTTGGTGATGAGCATACCGTTTGCTTATTTGGGAGCCCAAATTCGCTTGTCGCAAACTATGTTCTTTCTTGTCTTAGGCAGTGCTTTGGTGCTAGCAGGAGTTTTTATGCTGCTTCGTTTTGCGAAGAAAAAACTGGACTCAAAGAAGTTTTCCAATCCGAAAAAATCGTTGCTTGGAGGGGGTATCGGATTGGTTTCCGGAATTTCTGGAATAGGAGGGGGTATTTTTCTATCCCCTGTACTGAATCTTTTAAAGTGGGAAAACCCACGAGTGGTGGCCTCGTTGGCCTCGGTTTTTATCTTGGTAAATTCTATTTCTGGTTTAATTGGTCTCAATGTGGCAGGCACCTTCAAACTAAACAATGAATTAATGTTCCAATTAGTGGTTGCCGTGGTGATTGGGGGGAGTATTGGTTCTTATTTGTCCAACAAAAAGTTCAACCTTAAGTTTTTGGGCGTACTGACCAGTATTTTGGTGCTCTACGTGGGTTTTCGACTAATTCTGCTGCATGGATTTGGCATCCGGGTTTAAATCAAATCCAATATTTTATCGGTATGCTCTTGAACGGTAGCAGTAATTTCGTTGTTCATTTTTATGAAAGTGGAGAGTACTTTTTGCCCGGTTTCCGTTAATTCTGCACCACCACCTTGGCTACCGCCTTTATAAAGCTCCACGTAGGGATGTTGCCCCCTCTGATTCATGTCTTCTACCATGGCCCAAGCTTTTCGGTACGACATACCCATTTCTTTGGCGGCTTTGGACAGGGAACCTTTTTTTTGTATCAATATCAAAAGTTGGGCACGGCCAGGACCAAAAAATCTTTTTCCATCAATATCTATCCAACAGCGAAAACGCAGTTCTTTTTTACCTTCCATAATAGGTCAATTTAAGCATCAATTCCCTAAAAAGGAAAGTTTTCCATGTTTTAAATATAAGTTGAGGTGTATCTGGCGAGCAAAGCAAAAATTATCAACCGGTCAGATACCTTAATCGATCTCGGGATTATTTATGTTGATGCTGTACGCCCTTGTGTTCTTTACTGAGATTTTAATCCGAGTTCATTTATTTCTTTGTCGATTTTTATCCACTCCGAATGCTTGTCAATATCCTTTTCTACAGGGTCAATAATCATAAAAAAGTTGGTAAGATAAGTGACTTTTACGGTTCTTCGGTTATATCCTGACGCTCCAACATCTTGCATTTGAAATTCCACTTTTTTAAATTCCGAATGTTCATTTTGATAGAGTATCTTTTGTGTTTTCCAACTGCTCGAAGAGAATATGATTTTTATTGGTCCAATTAATAATATTCCGAGGATCGTTAGAATGGGTACAATTATGCTGATTATTTTTCTTTTGGGCGTTTTTGAGTTCCATAAATTCCACACTAAGGCCAAAGGGGCTAAAACCAACACCCCGAAATATACAAACGATTTTATTGGTTGACTTTTAATATCAAAAGAACTTAGATGGTCAAGTAAAAAAAGCCCAACAGCTAGGATAAAAAAACCGTTTAACAGTCTTGATATGTATTTATTTTTCATCATTTCATAAATGTAATACAAAGGTCTCTTTTTCCTTGAATTTATAATTTGACAAAGGGAAAGCTATCATGTAACCATTATTAAAAATAAAATTGCACACTATATGGAACTATACCAGCCCTATCCGGATATTTTTTATTCGCGCATCCACATTGCAGGCCAATTATACTCTTTAGAAATTGCCCTTATTATTTCGTGAATCAAAGGAAAGCCATTATCCGAGTTTGTCATAATAACTGCTCCTCGACCCGTATTGGCAAAAGATACGGCATAACAAACAAATCCAGCATTGCCTCCTGTGTGTCTAAAACGAAAAGCCGCTCCCTCTCCGTCTATGCCAATTCCTATTCCGCCAGCATTTGGTACTCGGGTCATCATGGTTTTTGCAGATTCTTGACTTAATAAACGATTATCTTCTCCACGATAGGATTTTCCCAATGCTATCATAAATAGAGCTAGATCCGAGGGGTTGGTCCAGAGTCCAGCAGCAGCTTTTTCGGGATAGATATGGTAACCACCATCTATAACGCTCCCATTTTCATCATAACCATTGGCTGTTAAATTACTCAATCTTTCAGGGAGCGGGTAAGCAAAGGAACTATTGCCCATTCCGGTAGGTTTAAAAATCAATGTGTTCAGTAACCGGGGAAACTCCTCTTTGGTCACGTCCTCCATGAGCATTTGTAATACTTCCATTCCTCCACCTGAATATAATTCGGATTCTCCAGGTTTTTGAACAACACGCACAGGTTCCGAATTTGTTATGGGGCTACCTTGTAAAATATCTAATAATGTTGGGACTGAATCCTTTTTATTGTAGCCTTGAAAACCTGATGTGCCCAAACCGGAAGTGTGGCTCATTATCCTCTTTGGTGTAACTTTTTCTGTTTTGGTAAATTCATTGTCCGGAACTTGCCATCTGATCAGTTTTGAGTTAACATCTTCATTCAGTGAAAATTTGTTTCCTTCTATCAATTTAAATGCAGCAACACTGGCAATTGGTTTGGAAATGGATGCTGCTTGAAAAAGGGTACTTTCGTTTACATTTTCGTCGGTTTCCCTGTTTTTTTTTCCATAGCCTTTTGACCAAAGGATTTTATTGTTATCAAAAACAGCTATGCTAACTCCTGCTACATTAAGAGCTTCCATTCTTGATTCAATGGTAGTGGTTGTGGAGCTGTTCTTGCCATTTTCATCTATTATATGGATGTTGTTTTCAATTCTCTGCTGAATATTGTCTATACTGGCTGGTGGTGGGGCGGTAATTTCTTTTTTCTTATTGGATTGGCAAGAGACTAATGCAATTATCGCGATTGCAATAAAACTAAAATTCATTTTAAACATAATAATGCTATTGTTGGTTATTTCCAGAAAGACTGCAATTTTTCTGGAATGTTGCAACTACATAGTTATTGCCAATGGTTCTCTATGAAGATTAGTTAAGAGTTTATGTTGTTGTTTGTAGGCTAAAGATAGATTTTAGCTGTTTTTTAATCCATCATAATTACAATTGATTATTGATGATGGGAGTGCTTATTTTTTCCAATTTTGAAGCCGTTCAAGGTATAGATAGCTTTCAACAAATTCTTTGTGCTCTGTACTTGTCATTTTTTCCAATAAGTTCAAGGCAGAAATATAGCTTGCTAGATTTCCATTCGACGAACTGAATTTCCCATCTTCTACAAAAGCAACCAAACTGTCGTTCTGCACCTTTAAATTCGGGTAGTCTTTTTGCAATTGCTCTCCACCGCCAATCCAAGTAACGATTTTATGCCCGTCCGCAATTCCTGATTCTCCGATCAATTGGGCTCCAGCGCAATTGCTTACAATATATTCGGTTTCCTGATTTCTGTCCCTTATAAAATCAATGATCTTTTTGTTGTTCACCTGAGCGTACATATCATAAGCACTTGGCACAAATAATGCTGTCAACTTTGGACAGTTATCGAACGTGTAATCGGGAACAAACTTCATTCCTTCTTCGGTTATAATTGGCTTTTCCGTTTCTGCTATCGAGATGACATTGAAAATTTGATTTCCATCCTGATCAAGTTTAGCGAAAACATCCGATGTTGCTATCACCTCTCCCTGTAAAACTCCGTCATACATTAGGAGCCCTATTGTTGGAAGTTCCTTTTTGAACGGTCTTATATGTTTTGGGGGCGCCTCTGTTTTGTTTTCGACAAGATCGGCTTCCTTTTTTTCGACATTGGTTTTTTGTTTATCCGAATTACAACCAATAAAAATGGTTGCAAAAATCATTGTTGTTAAAATTCCAAACTTTCTCATTTATTATGTTTTATCGTATTGTTGGTATATTTTTTTGGTATTGCAGATATAGCGATATAATATTCTGATTACTTATATATGTTGTTGTGTAAAGGCTTTTGTCCTATTACATACAAATAATCTCCAAGATTGTTTTCGTACGATTTTATTACTTCCTCGATTTTTCCACTATCAATATCTTTTTTTAATTCAATTAACCCATTTTTTACCTCTGTTTGATTTGACAATGATGAAAATGAAGAGATTCCATATCTGATTTGCTCATTAAAATAAAGTTCAGGGTTTTGCTTTCCGCAATACAAAAAGAGGTCTTCCAAATCCGGCTTTACGAAGTACTTATGTGTTTCTATGGGTTTAATTCCACTAGCTTTCATGGCTTTCTTTATATTATCCAATGTTGGCATTTGAATTATTGAATCGTACAACATTTTTGGAAAATAATGATTAAGCCAATAACCTTTCATTTGTTCGGGTGTTGATGTAAAAATTACGATTCTACCATTTGGCTCCAAGACTCTGTTCAGCTCTGGAAAACCAATTTTTAGATCTATCCAATGGTGTATTGTCAACGAACCGATAATTCCGTTTACAAAATTTTTAGGGAGCCCGGTATTTTCCGCTGAACCAATTTTCCAATCAATCCTCTCATTTTTAAGTTTTGCTTTCCCCAACATCAGTTCGGATGGGTCAATTCCGATAAAATCAAAACCATTTTTTTGAAACTCATTGGTGTAATTTCCCGTTCCACAACCAATGTCCAAGTATCTTCCATTTTTGGTCGGGTGTAAATGATAAAGTAATTGCTGGGTCAAGTATTTGTCCGCTTTTCGGGTCAGATTGTAATCAATTCCTATTTTGTTGTATTTAGCTTCCATTGTTCAGCTTGCAGGTAATGGTCCTGTGGAAAATGTACAGCGGACTTTTTTACTGTAATTCAAAGTTAGTTGAATTACAATGAATTCTGATCGGGAATATGGAAATGATAAACTATCACCATTTTTTCTGTTTATTACTTTGATATATCCTCAAATATTTCATTTAGAGCTTCTTGCATTATTGAAGCTGTGTCTTTTCCGCTCTGATTTGTAATGATTAAAACGCCAAGGTTGTGTTTTGGGATAATGTAGGGGCACACAGCGGATTAAATTTATTTAAATATAGTAAAGTGCGGGGGAACGTGGCC
>JAAEZN010000101.1 GCA_018222835.1 Algicola sp.
GATAACAGCAATACTATATTTTCTGTTTGGGATACAGATTATAATCAAACCAATAGATCGCAATCGCAAAATGCGAGTTTTATACTGGATTATAATTTTGATGCTCGCAACAGTCTTAATATAACTTCCAATCTACTGTTCAACTTGGGACAGGAGCAGGAAACCGTTCTCAATACCAATATGAGTAACGCGCAGGCACAATTGGATTCCACTTTTGCCACGAGGAACGATGCAAATTTGGACAACACCAATTTGGCCCTTGACCTGACCTATGTTCATAAATTAAAGAAAGAAGGTGCGCAAATTAGGGCCAACGGACACTACACCTACTTTAATGGTGAAATGTTTCAACGCTTGTCCACCAATTATTTTGATGCCAACAGTTCTTTTTTAAGAGATTTTGGGTTTGATACCGATTCCGATCAACAAATAAAGATTTTTACCGGACAGCTTGATTATTCTGCCCCGATTGGAAGTGCGTCTTTTGAAACGGGGGCAAAATTATCTTCGATCACTTCAGAAAGCACAATGGACTTTTACAACTTTAATGGATCCAGTAATACGGTCGATACATCACAATCGGACAGATATATTTATGATGAGGATGTATATGCTGCTTACCTAAGTTTTGTGAAAAACTGGGAAAAATGGTCCATGAAGCTGGGTGTGCGCGGTGAATTGACCAAGGCCGAAGGAAACTCCATTACTTTGGGGCAGACTAACACACAAGACTTTTTTGAGCCATTTCCATCAGTGTATGTTTTGTATTCACCATCGGATAAGCACAGCTTTTCGTTTGATTATGGGCGAAACATTGAACGGCCCAAGTACAACGACCTGAACCCCTTTCGGTTTTTCTACAACGAAAATGATTACGAGGAAGGAAACCCGCGCCTAAAGCCCGCCTTCAGCAACAACTTTAATTTAAACTACACCCTTAACAGCGAATATTTCTTCGACTTATACTATCGAGATAATGGCAATCATATTTCCTATCTAGTGTTTCAAGACAACGACAATCAAACTTTGGTGGAGCTTAAGCAGAATGTGTTGGAGAGTAAATCCTATGGTTTGGATTTTACCCTTAGTAAGTCCATTATGCCAGCTTGGTTTGTGTATGCCTATACCTCATTTTTCCATGAGGAGGAAACATTCTTGGCAGAGGAAAGCGGAAACGTACCGTTCACTAACGAAATAAGCGGGGTGTATTCTTATTTGGGCAATTATTTAACACTTTCCAATGATGGGACATTTACTGGGGAAGTGGCAGCAACCTATGTTTCTAAATTTCTTTTTGGATCCTATGTGTCCGACGAACAGTTTAATCTAACCATTGGTCTGCGGAAAACACTGTTCGACAATAAAATTACGTTATCGCTTGCCGCTGAGGATATTTTGGAGCAATATGTACCAACGTATCGTTCACAGTACCTGAATCAGGATAATTTTTACCGAAGACGTCCCGAAACACAATTTATCCGATTCGGATTCACCTACAATTTTGGAAACTTTCGATTGGAGGACAATGAACGCGGAATCGATAAAAATGAGCGCGATCGGCTACAATCACAGAACTAGCTTTTTGATTCTTAGCGATTTTGTACTTTTGCAGTCCAAAAACTGTAGGATTTGCCAAAAATTGGAAACATAGAACTGCCTGATTTTCCGCTTCTTCTAGCTCCGATGGAAGATGTAAGCGACCCGCCTTTCCGTAAATTGTGCAAGGAACAAGGTGCCGATGTGGTATATACCGAGTTTATTTCTTCGGAAGGCCTGATCAGGGATGCTGCGAAAAGTGTCATCAAACTGGACATTTATGAAAAGGAACGTCCCGTAGGCATTCAAATTTTTGGTGCCGAATTGGATTCTATGCTCCAAGCGGTGGATATTGTGGAAGCATCCAATCCTGATATCATCGATATAAATTTTGGCTGTCCCGTTAAAAAAGTAGTCTGTAAAAATGCAGGTGCCGGTATTTTGCGCGACATTCCCTTAATGGTAAAACTTACAGAAGAGATTGTAAAGCGGACCCATTTGCCCGTAACAGTAAAAACACGGTTGGGGTGGGACAATAATTCCATTAAAATTGTGGAGGTAGCAGAGCGCTTACAGGATGTTGGTATTGAGGCCATCTCCATTCATGGGCGCACCCGAGTGCAAATGTACAAGGGCGAAGCTGATTGGAGGCCTATTGCAGAGGTAAAGAACAACCAGCGGATGCATATTCCCGTATTCGGAAACGGTGATGTGGACACTCCGGAAGCGGCGGTAAAAATGCGAGACGAGTTTGGATTGGACGGCGCAATGATCGGTAGGGCAAGTATTGGCTATCCTTGGTTTTTTAAGGAAGTGAAACACTACTTTAAAACGGGCGAGCATTTAGCTCCGCCGACCATGCAAGAAAGGGTCGATGCTGCTCGCAGACATTTGCAAATGTCAATTGATTGGAAGGGCGAGAAACTGGGTGTTTTTGAAACACGAAGACATTACACCAACTATTTTAAAGGAATTCCACACTTTAAGGAATACCGGATGAAAATGGTAACCAGTGACGATGCCGCCGATGTTTTTGCCGCTTTTGATGAGGTACAGGAAGAATTCGGGGATTACCAGTTCGCTTAAGCGGAAATCAATTTTTGGGTAATACGGCTACTCGCAATTTTTGAAGAAATAAAGCCCAAAACCATTATGGTTCCGATAACTATCAACAAATTAATGATATTGAACTCTACGGGATAGGCCAAAGAGGGCGTAATTTTAAGCCACCCAAAGGCCAACTGGGAGCCTATCAGCAAAGAACCTATCAGCACACCGATCAGCCCTCCAAAAGAAGTCACTAATAGACCTTGAATAAAGTAAATACGCCGCAATTGTTTAATTGTTGTGCCCAAGCTATACAATGTTTTGGAGTTCTGTTGTTTGTCCAAAATCATCATAATAATGGCCCCAACTACATTAAACAGAGCAATAATCAGCACTAAGGTAAAAATCAAATAAGTTGCTAAATTTTCGGTGTTGAGCATCCGATATAAAGAGGTGTTTTGCTCCCTTCGAGTTAAAACCGAAACCTTGTTCCCCAAAATCCCAACAATGGAATTCCTGACATCTTCTGCCGAGGCATTCTCCATCAATTTAAAATTGATGCCGGATATCTCCGTACTATCTTTTTGCAATAATTCCTGTACTACGGGAAGATGTGCAAAAACGTATTTTTTGTCCAGAGATTCTTCCACAGCAAAAACGCCGCTCACCACTAAGGCAATATCATCATAAGGTTTGGGATTAATAAAACCTTGTTGGGAAAAGGAACCTTCGCCTGGTTTGGGGACCAATACTTCCATAGCGGTTCGGTTGTTCGTGGGTACACCCAGTAGGTTATATATCCCTATGCCAATAACACTACTGTATAAATCCGACCCCCAATTACCAAAAATTAAAGTGCTATCCACACCGGTAACGCTACGATAATTTTGGTCTACCCCCTTAATGTAGGCAATGGCACTTTTTTCTTTGAAAGTGAGGTAGGCCCGTTCTTCCAGTTCTTTGGAAAAGCTGGCCAAACCTTCAATATGGTTCAGTGCAGATTCTTCTTCCGCAGAAACGGAAAAATGCTTTCCAATAGAGGGAGAAGCTTTTAGATCGGGATCGAATGTATTGGAAAAAGAAAGACTGAACGTTTTTAGACCGGCAAAAGCGGAGAGCACGATAAAAAGGGCCGCGGAACCTATCACAATCACTAAAAAAGTAATGAAATTGATGATGTTTACCGCATTTTGGCTGCTTTTGGACCGTAAGTAACGTTTTGCGATATAAAGCGGGAAGTTCAAAATCAGGATTTCTTACGTTTATCGAGCAGGTCTCTGTTCTCTATAGGGTTTTCTTCTCCTTTTAAGGATTTTTCGATTCCTTCAATATACTCCAAGGAATCGTCCAGATAAAAATTGAGTTCTGGTACACGTCTAAGTTGGTGCTTTGTTCGCTGAGCAAGTTCGTGGCGAATGGCAACTTGGCTCTCTTTAATACCTTCCAATAATTCTTTGGCGCCCTTGTTCGGAAAAATACTTACATAAGCTTTGGCCAAGGACAAATCCACGGTTACGGAAACCTTGGATACAGAGATCAAAGTTCCCTTAAGGCCACCATCGGTAGCGGCACGTTGTAAAATATCGGCCAGGTCTTTTTGAATGATTCCTGCTATCTTTTTTTGTCTTTGTGTTTCCTCCATGGTACAAAAATAAGCGAATTAATGAGTAACCTCACTTTATGAACCGTTTACAGTGCTTAATTTTGGAAAAATTTAGAAGAATTAAAGCGTAAAATAATTCCAATGGATAAAATTGAACATATCGGAATTGCGGTGAAAGATCTGGAGGCATCGAACAAGTTATTTGAAAAGCTGTTGGGTGTACCGCACTACAAAATTGAAGAGGTGGCCTCGGAAGGGGTAAAAACCTCTTTTTTTAAATCCGGGCCCAATAAGATAGAATTGTTGGAAGCTACCAAGCCCGACAGTCCTATTGCCAAGTATCTGGAAAAGAAGGGAGAGGGCATCCACCATATTGCTTTTTCGGTGGAGGATATTGTATCCGAAATTGAACGATTGAAAGGAGAAGGCTTTGTAGTTTTGAACGAAACCCCGAAAAAAGGTGCTGACAATAAACTAGTGGCGTTTTTGCACCCAAAGGGCACAAATGGGGTACTGGTGGAGCTTTGCCAAGAAATAAAAGAGGGGTAGAGTGGTTAAATCCTTGCGCTGAAGAAAAATAAACACTAATATTGCATCCGCAAAATGCGGGTCCTATAGCTCAGCTGGTTAGAGCACCTGACTCATAATCAGGGGGTCCCTGGTTCGAGCCCAGGTGGGACCACTTAAAACCCTTTCAAATAGTCGATTTGGAAGGGTTTTTAAATTTATAGGGGGCAATTTAGGGGGCAATGTTTTAGAACTTTAATTTTAACCCTTTAGGTAAGTCCTGATTAGCTCGTCATAGCTTGATTGCTAACTCTGGAACAATAAACCCCCAAGATAAAGCGTTGATTCTGTTAACAATACTGTTAATAACTTGGTTATTAGCAAGAGTTGTCATAGATTTACACTGTCAATACCCAAAGGGTAAAGGACTTGGCTTAGCACTAGTTGCATCGATCGTATTGCCTTAAGATACGTGCCTCACTTACGAAGTGGGGTTTTTTTTATCTTTAATTTTGGTATTGATTATACCAGTTCTGAAACTTCCTTCTCTCAATTTCATCAACTTTAAAGGCAGTTACTAATTGTAAACTTTCCGTAATTTCTCGTATAATTACGACATAATCTTTCTCATAGAGCCAAAAATATCTTTGGTTTTGGCCATTTGAATGTGACCGTTCAAAAAATCTTATACGACCATTATCCCTATAATGAACAACAGGTTTTATCCAATGGATTTTATTTGCTCTTTCAGGATCAAAATTTCTTTTACCAGAATGCTTACTCTCTCTTGTACAAATATGTTCAAAACCAACGGGCTTTCCTCTGAAAAGAGGGTGTCTTGACCTACGACGATCATATAAAACTCTAATGTCATCTATATAAATAGGTTCCTCAATAATGTCTTTTTTAAAGACTCCGTACAATTGGTACATTTGGTCGTCTGTTGGAGCATCCAAATCTAAATGCTCAAATAAATCTTCAATGAGGTCAAGCTCATGTTCATTATCAAAAAAATCGTACATGACTTATTCCTTGGTTTGAATTTGAAAATCGAAAATGTTAAACTTCTCTTCAAACGGTGGGGTACCATCATTTAAAAGATAACCAGACCTTTTTTCTAAATATGAAACTATTTCTTTTTTTACTTCAGAAGCACCAACATTTTTGTGCAGTTTTCTAGCCTTGTAAGTTATAGCTCCAATAAAAAAGTCAGCAAGTTGTAAAAACTCATTTTCATCTGAACGAATGTGTTGAAAAAAGTTAAATGGAGATTCACGTTTATATTTATTTTGATATTCTTGGTCAAGCCTCAAATCTAACTTATTCAAACGTTCTTTGCCTCGAGTATCCTTAATGTCCAATATTACTTTATGTGGTGACTCTATATAGTTTACATAAGGGTTACGGAGTAATAAATAAACCAATGTATAGTAAAAAGCATTGTGATCACCCCGATTATATTTTTCATGATCTAGTTGGTTCTTGTTTTTTACCAAAATAGCCCTGAACTGGAGATCATTTTCAAAGAAAAAATCAATTAAACTTTTATAAAGATCTATTCTTGAATAGGATAACTTATTCCACTTTATCTCTGTGGGAGATTTATATTTTAGTTTTAGTTCTTTAATGGAATCCTTATAAGCTTGATAGTTTTTTGAAGCAATTTTTGTGTACCCGATACACATCAAAGGTTGACCATCATTTTCCAAATGGCAACTCTCATCAATGTAAATTGTGTAATCGTAAGGACTTTTCATAAATAGCGGTTTCTACTCCTCAAAATAATCTAAATCAATTTTTTTAATCTCAATTGCTAACTCCGACAGTTCTTTTCCGTCAATTAATACAATCTTTTGTTGTTTACTATCCAGTGCGGTTTGTATGGCACTTGACGAGAATCTACTAGTGGTTAAAAAAACACCTTTATTCACTCCTTGTAAAGCCAAGGAGCCGATGAAGTTTCTTATTTCTGGAGAACCTACCGAGTTATTAGTAAATCGTTTTGCTTGTATATATACATTTTCAAGGCCTAATCTGTTTTGGTCATTTGTTAATCTACATTTTGAAAAAACTTTACAGCATATTTGCAATATTCCATGATGGTATCTTTACAGGTCTCAAACTCTTTTCTGTTTCCTAGCCAATTTCTGCATTTTTCCGTGATTTCCCTACCTTTTTTGAGTTCAGAATAAGAGATGCATTTTATATGTTTTGGGGTGACCAAAACAAATAACGCATTTTCAAAAGGGTATTCACCATAATTTTCAATATCCTTTATACTGAGTTTCCCGCTTTTGCGGTATTTTACTTCAATGAAATGAGCCTGCTTATCTTTAAACACCACAAAGTCGGGCATCTGTCGAATGTTTTTGGAGACATCTCCCCTAACTCCCTTCAACAAATCAGTTATTCCGGGTATCGTGTTTTCCATCCCATATTTATACACTTGAAAATCCAGCGATATAAAAAGTTGTTCTATAATCGTTTCGGCAATGCGGCCTTTTATTACACCGGCCACCCATTTATTTCCGTTTTCTTTTTGGTAACAATCGGTACAAAGACCGTTTTTGAACTTGGTGTATTCACCACATTCTATGCAATCGGGCATGTTGTTTTATAAATTTTAGAGGGGAAGTAATTTCTCACAAATTAAGGATATCAATTTAATCTATCAAGAAAAATAGAGTTCTTTATTTGTCCTTAAATCCTTCTGGGCGCTGTGAGGACATTTTAGTTTGTGGCATTAAAACGATACATTTTTTAAATTGTAAAAAGCATAAAATTAGTTAGTTATGTTGGTTGTATTACGTTTTTAGATTTATAATGTGTCATTATTTTTCTTTATGCCACACCAAACAGACATCATAAGTTGCACATAAGCAGATGTTTATAGAATAAATGGGAGAAAAAGTGCCACATTACAAGTCGGGGGTTCCCCGATTCCATCTCGCTTTCCTTTTCTCCCACTACGTTTTGCAAAAAGGAAACGAGTTTTGTTTTCTTTTTAAAAGCAATTTTAAAGTTTATGAAAGCAATAGCTTGATTCTGTCAATTTCTTTTTGAGGCAGGTTACAAGTAAATTTGGGTCCGGAAATACTCTTGTTGGGAACTATATTATTAAGTAAGTATTGAAGTTCTTTTTCAAAGGTTGCTTTCTCTTTTTCAGCCCGTTCAATCCGTATTAAGAATTCTTCCTTTTCCACTGAAGTAACCAGGGTTTTTTCACTTAAGCATTCTTTCGCTTTAACAAAGGGCTTTTGATTGGTTGATTTTGAACTTTCATTATCAGGAATATTAAAAGTTGGTTTTTCTTTTTCATTTACAAGCCTTTTTGAATCTAACCCAATTTCTCCTGGATGTAGAATGTCCAAAGTTTGTAATGTTTGATTATGAAGCTTTATCATTTCCCGAAATGAGCTTTGCATGGGAACAAAAAAATCATGTTCTCTTTTTTTGAGGAATGAGACAATCCTTCTATCCAAATCCTTTATTAAGTCTGGAGCAGCTGAAATCTTTTCCCCATAAACATCCATTTTGGTTTCAAAAATGAATTGAATCATGTGGTTTGCGAAATCTGTCTCTGTTTTCCCCCAATTTTTTGATAGTTTTTTAATCATCTCTTTGGATTCGGGTTTCACTCTGATGAATTTGTAATTTGCCATAATAAATAAGTTTGTAGTTACATAAAAGCGTTACATAAAACTATATCTAAAGAGGTGATTTTCAGCCAGTAAATTGACCTATGGTACATTTCAATTGATATTTTGTGACATAAGTCTAAATATATGTAACTCAGATAGGGCTGTATAAGAATCTAAAAACCAAAAGATTATATTTGTCAAAGCAAGAAAAATATAACACCTTGAATCTCGCTCTGCGTGATTCCATCTCGCTTTCCATTTTTCTGTCGCTTTGCTTTAAAAAATGTAAACGAGGATATATTTTTATCAGCAATTATCGAAAACAGATTCTATTCTTTATAGGATTAAATCAATAATCAACTAATGAAACGAAAAAGAGAAAATATTAAAGAAGGGAAAAAGAAGTCTTCTATGAATATACCCAATGAAGAAACAAAAAAGGCAATTGAAGATGCCTTAAACGGTATTGACATGGAACAAGTATATGATATTGATTCGCTTATAGATAAACTTCAAAGAAATTAAAAGGACCCATAATTGGGCCCTTTTTGGATTTGACGAGTAACTATCATGACTATTTGATAGTGGGTTAGACGAACAGTTTATATACAATGTCATGGGATTTCTTAAACAATCTCAATTTCAACCAAATCATAACAACAAGCACTACCACTCTAATTTCATCACCAACCAAAAGCTGGACAGCTTTATTAGGTATTTGTTCCGTAATAGATTTGTCGAGGTATTCATAAATAAATGAGGACAAGCCAATAATTAAAAAGAAAGGAAATATAAGCAGGTAGACAGCTATATAAAGTTTAAGCCATTTATAGAAATAGTCCCTAAATTTTTCAAATACAGCTAAAACTATTGCTACTGCACCAAGAATTTTCAAAAGACCAATAAAAAAGAATCTTTCAATCAAGAACACAATATAAATGGCTATATCAATTATCCATGCAATTCCTTTTAATAGCAGAATAAAGATATAAGATGGGTCTTCTAAAATGCTTATAAACTTAGCACTTGCTAATTTAAGCAAAGAATTGGTGTCAAATGATGGGGAGTCTGTTATTTCCTCTTCCTTGGGTGCAAAGGTCAATGGGGATAGATGGCTATAAAATGAATCTAACCCCAATAAGAGAGTGTCTAAAAAAATCAACAACCTATCGTAAAAAATTATTATTAAAACGATAAATAAAGAGCTGAAAAGCTTTTGTTGGTCAAAGGGTAGTTGAGCATTTCCCATTGAGACCCGTACCTTGCTAAACATATTTGTATAGATGTTGATCAGAAAAAAAGCTATTGCAAGTATTTTTAATACGATCATGAGCTCACTTAAACTCAACTCATTTGTGAAAAAAGTATTGCATAGCTCGTAAATAGTATCGTAGGAAGCGTCCATGTATCTGATTCTCTATCTGTAAAATACAAAAGAGTATTTACAATGAATTGGCCAATTGATGAATGCCTTTATTGAATCAATAAATAGGCATTATCAATTGATGTAAACCAAGAAAATCTTCATTTAAAGGTTTTCTTAAGCTTTGGGAAGTAAATGCATGGGTTTCATTTAAAATAAAAAAGCAGCTCATAATTATGAACTGCCTTTTAAGAAGCCTATGCTTCCACTACATGACTTTCGGCGCTTCTCACGGTCGTCCTCACGTTGCCGCTTTGTTCTTCCTCACATGCAGAATAAATATAAAAAATAATTTATTAAATTGGTTTGAATCACAAAGTGT
>JAAEZN010000009.1:0-11790 GCA_018222835.1 Algicola sp.
GTCTTGAGGCCATTTTCGCACAATTCTTTGGCAGCCCAACCACCACTGATACCCGTTCCTACCACGATGGCATCATAGGATTCCTGCTCCTGATTGTAATAAAATTTACTCATTTATTCGGATTGTTTATTTGCTAAATGTATTAATTATTAAATTAATTTTCTACATTTAATCCCTATGTTTATTGAGAATTCGGCACTATAACGTTGTAGTTTTTAAATTCTGAACTAAATTAACTAATATTAAAAATATGAACAGACGTAGATTACCCCAAAAAAGTATTGTGACATTAATCCTTCTTGTTTTTTTAGGATTTTATTCCTGTAAGGAAAATCCAAAAAAAGAAACAACCGAAGAGGCAACAACCGAAGAAGTGGCCGTAGAGACATCCAAACCGGAAATTAAACTCTCTTTGGCACAATGGTCCATGCATAAAATGATTCTTGAAGAAGGGGTAGATCCTTACTCTTTTGCCGAAAAAGCAAGCAATTGGGGGTTCGAGGGACTCGAATATGTGAGCGGTCTTTATTATAAGGAACTGCAAGCAGCCAATTTTTCGGAAGAAGCAATGAGCAATTGGGTGGAAAAAAGTAAAACCGAAAGCGAAAAATACGGACTTCAGAACCTTTTGATCATGGTAGATGGACAAGGTGATATTGCAGTAGAAGATGAAGCAAAAAGAAGCGAAGCGGTCGAAAACCATTACAAGTGGGTAGATGCTGCCGCAGCTTTAGGCTGTCACTCGATTCGTGTAAACCTTAATGGAAGTATGGAGCCCGAGGTATGGATTCCGGCCTCTGTTGCAGGACTCAAACAATTGGCGAGCTATGCTAAGGACAAGAACATCAATATTATAGTAGAGAACCACGGCGGACCTTCGTCCAGTGGAGCGCTGTTGGCCGAGGTAATGGAAAAAGTGGGAATGGACAATTGTGGTACCCTTCCGGATTTTGGAAATTTCTGCATCAAAAGAGAAGCCGGGGATTATTATTCGTCCAAGTGTTTGGAAGAATACGATCGTTACCAAGGAACAAAGGAACTTATGCCCTATGCAAAAGGGGTAAGTGCCAAATCGTATAGTTTTGATGAAGAAGGCAACGAGACCAGAGTGGATTATCCAAGAATTATGGAGATTGTATTGGATTCCGGGTACGAAGGTTTTGTTGGCGTAGAATACGAAGGTTCGGAACTGAGCGAGGAAGAAGGGATTTTGGCGACCAAAAAACTCTTGGAGAGAATACTGGAATAAACGAACACAATAACACCAAATGAAGGGGTTTTTACAACAGCTCTTCGATTACAATTTTCATTGTAATAAAAAGATTATCACTCAATGCAGTGGTCAGGAGAAAGTTTCTGGCGACTGCATTAGACTTTTTAGCCATATACTTAATGCGCATCATATTTGGAACCAAAGAATACTCGGTGCAGAGATAAAGTTTGATGTATGGGATCAACACGATGTGGGATTATGGGAAGATATCCATTACGAAAATCAGCGTACCTCTTTTGAAATTGTTTCCAATACGGATACCTTTGAAAAACGTGTGGAATACGTGAACAGCCAACAAGTTCATTTTTCGAACGAAATAAAGGACATTCTTTTTCATATCATCAACCATTCCACACATCATCGTGGCCAAATTATGATGGACTGGAGAAAAGCTGGTATGGCGCCTGAACCATTGGACTATATACATTACAAAAGATAACAACTAACTAATTACATAACATGAATTTTAAAACCAAATTTCAACTGTCCTTTATGATGTTCCTCGAGTTTTTTATTTGGGGCGGATGGTTCGTAACCTTGGGAACTTTTTTAGGGACCAATTTAAAGGCAAACGGAGGGGAGATAGCGCAAGCTTTTTCTACCCAATCTTGGGGAGCGATTATTGCACCCTTTATCATAGGGCTCATCGCGGACCGGTATTTTAATGCCGAGCGGATTTTGGGCATACTCCATTTAGTAGGGGCATTTTTAATGTACCAAATGTACCAGACCACGGAGTTCTCCGTATTCTATCCTTATGTTTTGGGTTATATGATCTTGTACATGCCAACTTTGGCTTTGGTCAATTCTATTTCTTTCAACCAAATGAAAGATCCCGCAAAGGAGTTTTCTCCAATTCGGGTGTTCGGTACAATTGGGTGGATAGTTGCCGGATTGGTGATTAGCTACGTTTTCCTTTGGGATTCGCCCGAGAGTTTGTCCGCCGGAATGCTGAAAAATACCTTTTTAATGGTAGCTATTGCTTCGGCAATATTGGGGCTGTTCAGTTTTACATTGCCCAAAACGCCGCCAAGAGTGGACAAGAGTGAAAAAATAACCATCTCCGATGTATTGGGACTGGATGCTTTAAAATTGCTGAAGGACAAGAATTTTTTGACTTTCTTCATAGCATCGGTACTGATTTGTATCCCATTGGCCTTTTACTATCAAAATGCCAATCCTTTCCTTACAGAGATCGGACTGGACAATCCTACTGGAAAAATGACCATTGGGCAGGCTTCCGAAGTACTTTTCATGTTATTGCTTCCACTGTTCTTTACAAAATTTGGGTTCAAAAAGACCATATTGGTAGGAATGCTGGCCTGGACTGTCCGTTACCTATTATTTGCATACGGAAATTCAGGTGATTTGGCCTTTATGTTGATTTTGGGAATAGCCCTTCACGGAATCTGTTACGATTTCTTCTTTGTATCTGGCCAGATCTATACCGATACCAAGGCAGGGGAAAAATATAAAAGTGCAGCCCAAGGTTTGATTACTTTGGCCACCTATGGGGTGGGGATGTTGATCGGGTTTTGGATTGCAGGTAAAATTACCGACTCTTATTTGTTGGAGGACGGAAGCCATGTTTGGGAAAACATCTGGATTTACCCTGCAATATTCGCAGCAGTAGTATTTGTGCTGTTTGCATTAGTATTTAAAAACGAAAAAGTAGAATATAAATCATAATATAAATATGCCTAAAAAGATAAGACTTGGAATTCTTGGCGGCGGTGGCGATTCCCTGATCGGGGTTTTGCACCGAGTGGCCTCTTTTATAAATGACAATTATGAAATCGTTGGGGCCGTTTTTACCCCAGAACTCGAGGACAGCTTGGCATTTGCAAAAGAAATAGACATCCCAACGAACCGAATTTATAAAGATTTTGACACCTTGGTGGAAGAAGAAATGAAACTACCGGAAGATGAACGTATTCAGGTATGTTCCATTCTAACTCCCAATTTTCTTCATTTTCCAATGGCAAAGAAGTTGTTGGACAATGGTTTTAACGTAATCTGCGAAAAACCAATGACCACAACTTATGAAGAGGCCAAAATTTTACTGGAAGCCTCAAAGAAAGCCGGTACCGTGTTCGCGGTTACCCATACCTATACAGGGTATCCAATGGTTCGCCAAATGCGCGAAATGGTTAAAGAAGGAGTAATTGGAAAAGTTCATAAAGTGGATGCCCAGTATTACCAAGGATGGATGAACCCGATAATCCATGATAAAGAAAAACGTGGCACCGTTTGGCGATTGGACCCTAAAAAAGCAGGAATCAGTTCCTGTATGGGAGATATTGGAGTACATGCCTTTAATATGATCGAGTACACTACCGGGTTAAGAGTGCAATCCCTGTTGTGTGATTTCAATTACTTGTACGACGACAACCAAATGGACATGGACGGAACCGCTCTGATCCGAATGGATAAGAATGTAAAAGGAGTAATTAGGGCAAGTCAAGTGGCCGCTGGGGAAGAAAACAACCTTACCATTGCCATCTACGGTCAAAAAGGAGGATTAAAATGGGAACAGGAAAACCCCAATTACCTTTATAAATTGAACGATCCCGAACCATTACAAGTATATAAGCCGGGACATGGGTACAATTCCAAATTGTCTTTGGACGGCACAAAGTTACCACCCGGACATCCGGAAGGGATTTTTGATGCCATGGCGAACATATACTTGGGTGTGGCCAAGGCTATTCGTGGTGAAGCATACAACAGTGGAGAATTCCCGACCGTAATAGATGGAGTGCGCGGTCTCAATTTTATAGAGAACACCGTTGCCTCACATAAGAAAGGGAATGTTTGGGTAGATATGGATTGATCCAGAAGCCAAAAAAATAGAAGTAATGGCCGTCCATTGGACGGCCATTACTTTTTATACAACATTTCAAATTGCTCAAAAACAATGATCATGCTCTCCTTTGGGGTTTTGTCAAATTCTGCCAATTCCCGGGTATAATAGTCCCAATGTGTTTTTTTCCAATGATCAAGACTTTTATCGCCCTCACCCTCTAGGCGGGCATGCTCTTCCCTAATACTAAAATAAGGGAGTAATTTTACCGCAGTTGTGCGGATAATGCACTTGGCATTGCCATTAAAATCCGTTACCACATAAAAATCCCCGATTTTGGGCAAGCCTTCGTTGCGAAGCTGAAGCCCTTTTAAAGCGTGCGAGGTGGCCCTTTTGGTTTCTTTGCAAACTAAATCCGCACAAGTATTGGCGTCCTGTTCGTTGTCGCAAAAGTGTATAACCTTTGGAGCATCTTGAGAAGCAAACTCCAAATGAGCATCTAAAAAATCGCCCCATAAATTACGGGCAGAAGCATTTTCCATAAGTGGTTTTTATAAGCGGTAAGCTATTTTAATTGTTTATGAATTCCTATATTTATGTTTTGCTACATGAGACATAAAAATAGCATAGATTTTTTCTTAAATATAGAAGATAAATCCCAAATTGATTGGGATTTCTTAATTCCTTAAAATTAAACTCAATGAAGACAATCAAAGGACCTGCAGTGTTCTTAGCTCAATTTGTGGACAGTCAACCTCCATTCAATACCTTGGACGGCATATGCCAATGGGCCTCCGACCTGGGCTATAAAGGCATACAAATACCAACATGGGAATCATTTCTAATTGATTTGGACAAAGCGGCTGAAAGTCAAGATTATTGCGATGAGCTCAAAGGGAAAATAAACTCATACGGATTGGAGATTACCGAGCTTTCCACCCACTTGCAAGGACAATTGGTGGCAGTTCACCCTGCATACGATATTATGTTCGATAATTTTGCGCCCAAAGAGCTGCACGGAAAACCAAAAGAACGGACCAAATGGGCTGTTGAAACTGTGAAAAAAGCGGCAACGGCAAGTCGTAGGCTTGGACTGAACGTGCACGCTACATTTTCGGGCTCATTGCTTTGGCATACCGCCCATCCATGGCCACAACGCCCTGCGGGATTGGTAGAAATGGGTTTTGAGGAGCTGGCCAATCGGTGGATGCCCATCCTCGATCATTTTGATAAAGAAGGTGTAGATGTCTGTTATGAAATCCATCCAGGAGAAGACCTTCACGATGGTGATACCTTTGAAAGATTCTTGGAAGCTACCGGAAATCACAAACGAGTGAATATACTCTATGACCCAAGTCATTTTGTGCTACAGCAATTGGATTATATAGCTTATATCGATCACTATCACGAGTTCATCAAATCATTTCACGTAAAGGATTCAGAATTTAATCCCACAGGTAAAAAAGGCGCTTTTGGTGGATTTAACGATTGGGGAGATAGAGCGGGTAGATATCGTTCACTTGGGGATGGCCAAATCGACTTTAAGACCATTTTCTCCAAGCTTACCCAATATGGCTGCGATGTGTGGGCCGTAATGGAATGGGAATGCTGTATCAAGAGCCCGGAGCAAGGTGCCCGAGAAGGAGCCAAATTTATTCAAGATCATATAATAGAAGCAACAACCAAAACCTTTGACGATTTTGCAGGAGCAGATATGGATAAGGAAAAACTTAAAAAAATACTGGGATTAGGAAAAAAGCACTTTTGTTTACGGCACTCGCCATTGTAGGAGCATGCAAGGACAAACCAAAGGAAAGCGAACAAGCTGAAGAAAATGTGGTCGAAGTGGTAGAAGAAGTGAAGAATGAATGGGTGACGATGTTCGATGGCAGCAGTTTTGAAGGCTGGCACTACTACAACGGAGGTGAAATTACCGAGCCATGGAAACTGGAAGATGGCGCAATGGTATTTTATCCGCCTGAAAATAGAGAAGAAGGTGCTTCTTTTAACTTGGTTAGCGATACCGAGCATACCAATTTTGTATTGACCATGGAATGGAAGATTGCCGAAGGTGGCAACAGCGGAATTTTTTGGGGAATTTTTGAAGATGAAAAATATGGACAACCCTATTTAACAGGACCTGAAATACAAGTTCTTGATAATGAGAGACATCCCGATGCACAAAATGGAGAAGATAGGATGGCAGGCGCCTTGTACGACATGGTTCCCCCTTCCGAGCATGTAGTAAACCCAGCTGGGGAATGGAATAAATTTGAATTGATGGTGAACCATAAAACCAATCATGGCCATGTAGTATTGAACGGAACCAAAATTGTGGTGTTCCCAGTGCACGGTTCGGAGTGGGATGAGTTGGTCGCTTCATCAAAATTTGTGGACTGGGAAGGCTTTGGAGCGTACAAGACAGGTAAAATAGGTCTTCAAGATCATGGTGACAAGGTATCCTACAGAAATATAAAGATCAAAGCCTTATAATATGTCAAAATTAAAAGCTGTTCCATTGGCCTTGGCCGTTCTATTTGGAGGATGGGTCGGGGCCCAAGAAAAAGAGCCGACCACTCCCGAGGAGACAGAAATATATAAGCCTGTGCCGCCAAAGGTAATTCCGGGCAAAGCAGGAGCTCCGCCAAGCGATGCCATAGTTCTTTTTGATGGAACATCTTTTAATAATTGGATCAGTTCACGCGATAGCACAAATGCCAAATGGGTTTTAAATGCAGATGGCAGTATGACCGTGAAAGATAAGACAGGGGATATTCAGACCAAGCAAAGTTTCGGTAGCATTCAACTTCACATTGAATGGAAATCTCCAGCAGAAGTGCAGCTAGATGGACAAAACCGTGGAAATAGTGGCGTTTTCTTAAATGGAATCTATGAAGTTCAAGTATTGGACAACAACAACAACAACGATACGTATGTAAATGGTCAAGTTGGATCTATTTATAAACAACATGTGCCTTTGGCCATGGCATCGGTGCCATCTGGTGAATGGAATACTTATGATATTATTTATCATGCCCCGGTGTTCGAAAAAGGGCAAAAAATCAAATCCGGTACCATGACCGTTATCCACAACGGAGTGTTGATTCAAGATCATGTAGAAATAAAAGGAACCACACCTTACATTGGTTGGCCCAAGAACCCACCGCACGGCAAGGGTCCTATTAAACTTCAAGATCATGGGGACAACAGCAGGGTAAGTTATCGGAATATTTGGGTTAGGGAACTGGATTAGTTTCTTGTACGCATACACAGTTTAGAATCTTCAAAGGTCAAAATCTATTTTGGTTACCTTTGGCAAAATTTATCATTCATATATGATTCAATCCATGACAGGCTTCGGGAAGCACGTAGTGCAGCTTCCTTCAAAAAAAATCACAATAGAGCTTAAATCGCTCAACAGCAAAAATTTGGATATTAACGCCAGACTCCCACAATTCTATAGGGAAAAAGAGCTGGAATTGCGCAAAATGATTGCCAGTGCCTTGAACAGGGGCAAAGTGGATTTTAGCCTTTTTGTGGAAATTACCGGAGAAGAGACTACGGCAGAGGTAAACAAAGGCGTGGTAAAAAAATATATGGAGCAATTAGCGGATATTGCCCAAGGGGATGAAATAAAATTTTTGGAAATGGCCTTGCGCATGCCCGACACCCTTAAAACCGACAAGGACGATATTGATGAAGAGGAGTACGGAGCCATTAAAAAAGCAATGGACGAAGCGCTTTCTAAAATAGTGGAGTTCCGTAATGAGGAAGGCAAGGTTTTAGAGCAAGACTTTGTGGAAAGGTTAAAGAAGCTCAACGAGCTTTTGGATGCCGTAAAAAGTATGGATCCCGATCGTTTGGCAACCATAAGGGAACGTTTGGACAAAGCTGTGGCCGATCTTAAAGTGGAACTGGATGCCAATAGGTTTGAGCAAGAGCTTATTTATTATTTGGAGAAGTACGATATTACCGAAGAAAAGGTGCGCTTGGCGAACCATTTAAAGTATTTTGAGACCACCTTAAACTCCAATGAATCCAATGGAAAAAAACTTGGATTTATTTCTCAGGAAATAGGAAGGGAGATCAATACCATTGGATCCAAGGCCAACTACGCGCCCATGCAGCAATTAGTGGTACAGATGAAGGATGAATTGGAGAAAATAAAAGAACAAATGCTCAATGTGTTATGACGGAAGGAGGCAAACTCATTATTTTTTCGGCCCCATCGGGGAGCGGTAAAACTACCATTGTAAAACATTTGTTGGACCAGCCCGAACTAAACTTGGCTTTTTCCATTTCGGCAACCTCGCGCCCTAGAAGGGGCAAGGAGAAAAATGGGGTCAATTACTACTTTATGTCCGTTTCCCAATTTAAAAGACACATTAAGGATGGCGATTTTTTGGAGTGGGAGGAAGTGTACCGCGACAATTTTTATGGCACTCTAAAAAACGAGGTAGAACGTTTGTGGGCAGAAGGTAAGAATGTAATATTTGATATTGATGTATCTGGAGGCCTTCGCATCAAAAAAAAGTTCCCAGATAAAACGTTGGCCGTATTCGTGAAGCCGCCCAGCGTGGATGAACTTAAGATTAGACTCAAAAAAAGGAGTACGGAGAGCGACGATAAAATAAATATGAGGATAGCCAAAGCATCGGTTGAGTTGGCTACGGCACCACAGTTTGACAAGATCATTAAAAACTATGATCTGGATGTTGCCTTGGACGAAGCCCATAAATTGGTCGCCGATTTTGTTGGAGCCAAGATTCCCGATGCTAAAGAAGATTGATCTATGAAACAGGCAGGGCTCTTTTTTGGGACCTTTAACCCGATACATATTGGTCATTTGATCATAGCGAACCATTTGGTGGAGTTTTCCGATTTGGATGAGGTTTGGTTTGTTATAACCCCCCAAAGCCCATTTAAGGTAAAACAATCGCTTTTGGAAGACAATCACCGGTACCAAATGGTGTACGAGGCCGTACAGGATTATCCCAAGCTAAAGCCGAGCAAAATCGAGTTTGATCTACCCCAACCAAACTATACTTCCGACACCTTGGCCCATTTAGAAGATAAATACCGAAAGGAATATCGTTTTTCACTGATTATGGGAGAGGATAACCTGAAAAACTTCCATAAATGGAAAAATTACGAGACTATTTTAGAACAGTATTCTATCCATGTGTACCCAAGAATTTCTCAGGGCGAGGTTACACATCAATTTAAAGAGCACCCTAAAATCACGAAGGTTAGCGCACCGATAATGGAAATATCGTCCACCTTTATTCGGAAAGCCCATAAAGAAGGAAAAAATATCCGGCCTATGCTCCCTGATCCAGTTTGGAAGTATATGGATGAAATGAATTTTTACAAATAGAAAAGTACAAACTGCTTATTGTACCTTTTCCAAGGTATCCGTTCCTAAATATTTATCGTCTTTGTTCATGTACCAAGCTCTTGTTTTGGGCATCTTAATCCCATTAACATCCACAAGGCCTTCCAAAAGAATGTACTCCCCGTCATTTTTGCTTTCGTCGTGGAAAAATTGGTACACTTCCATTGCGTAAGTAGAAGGGTCAAAATAAAAATACCAGATATCTTCACCTACTTCGGCATCGTAAGTGGCTTTTAAAACCACATATTGCTTGCCTTTAAACGTCTTTTGTTGGACTTTGGGGTCAAGGTGGGTGCCTGGGTCGTTAAGCTTCATGGGAAGACCGTATAAATAGGTGTAGTAATCCTTCATCATGGTTCCACGTTCGCAGGTTAAACGAAACTTCTCTGCTTCCTCCTTGGAAAACTCTTTACTCTCGTTCAATGTAATTTCACAAGACCTATTTTTAATGGCGTATGAGTAATTATTTCCATCCTGGGTCACATCCAATACAAATTCCTGTTTTGGAAAATCTATAGAAATCACGCTTGTGCGTTTGGGTCTGTCCGGGGTTTCCATGACCACCTTGAACGAGGTTTTTAGGTTGGTCCAATTTCCATTTGGGTCATGAAATGAAATGGCTTTTTCCAAAACTTCGTTCGCAGAAAGCGACTGGGAATGAACAGGGACAAGGGTTAATAGCCCAATTGCCAGAAGAGAAAAGAAATACTTGATCATATCTTTTATATTATAGATGTGTAAGATACCGAAATTATTTCTTTGGAATAGTCGCTGGCTTTACGGAACTATCGTGTTCTGCATAATAGAGTTCCAATAAATTCATCATAGCAGTGATCAAATCCCTGGTCTCCAGCAATAAGGAGAAGTACAGGGTAGTGTTCTTGGGACTGGACTCTTCTGTTCTGGTCCTGGCTACCTGCTTGTCGATTTTTTGGGAAACCAAGTCGTAGAGCTCTTGTTTGGAATTTAAGATTATTCCAATTTGTTCAAAAGACCTTTCGTCGAATGCTTTTTGGGTGTTGTTGAAAATATCCTCCAGTTTTTGGTCGATTTCTTTTAGCTCCTTGATTTGGTTGTACTTGAGTTTTTTGTGGTTGTTATGTACATGGTTATAGCTCACTTTTCCAATGTACTCGAGTGATTGGGACATATCTGTCAAGTGTCCCATTATGTTTATGTAAAAATTACTCGCACCTACATGGGCCTCGTCCAAATTCTTGATAAAATAGAAAGTGTGCTCTCTTAGGTCTTCAATTTCCAAGGCTAGTTTGTTGCCTTGTTTTTTGTTCTTTTTCAAAAAGTCAAGATCGTGCTTGGCCAGACCGTTGATGGAATTGGTGTAAATTTTGCTGCTTCTTTTTACAACACTGGAAATGTTGGCGGCAGTTTCTTCGATTACCCCTTGAATAGAGCTGCTTTCTGCTCTTCTCAATTGATCCTCGACCATAAATTCCTTTGATTTTTTGTTGTAAGAGATATAATTCCTGACCAAAAGTAGTACAGCGGCGAACAACAAAACTGCAATTGCAGCACCTTTGCCAAAACTGATCAGGGTTAGAATAACCCCAGAGGCAATAAATGCGATAATGGCCGTACTGAGCCATCCGGCAATAACATTAAGTACTCCTGCAACACGATATACGGCACTTTCGGCACCCCAGGCCCTATCTGCTAAAGAGGTGCCCATGGCTACCATAAAAGTAACATAAGTGGTAGATAGGGGCAACTTGTAAGAAGTAGCAACGGAAATCAAAATACCTGCAACCATCAAGTTTACCGAGGCACGGATCATATCGAAGGCGGGCAACTGTAACGTTTTGTCCTTGGATAGGGTAATAACGGGTTTTTGAAATCTTTTGTCCACCGCTTCCTTTAAAGATTTTGGGGCCACATTAGATACCCAAGTGGACAACCCAATGGAAAAGCGAACCAAGCTTCTTGAAAGATAATTGGGCTGGAATTTTTCATTGGCCTCACCTTCTCTGGACAGGTTAATTTCAGTATCGGCAACGTATCTCGCTTTTTTGGACCACCAAAGAGTGGCTACCATGATCATTCCCGAAATAAAAAGTAATAAAGTAGGTGTTTCTACTTTTGAGGACAAAACTTCCATGCTAAATTCCGAAGCTGGAAGACCAGAGGCTCCCCATGCTTCATAAGATTGCCATGCTGCAATAGGTACACCGATAAAGTTGACCAAGTCGTTACCGGCAAAAGCCAAGGCAAGTGCAAAGGTTCCAACACCTATGATCAACTTATAAATGTTTGTTTTTGCAAACTGAATAAGGATGTAAGAGATGATCGCCCAAATAGCAAAAT
>JAAEZN010000009.1:11800-56729 GCA_018222835.1 Algicola sp.
GGATTACCTCATAAACCTTGGTTTCAAGAAAATCCTTAATTGTAATTCCCCCGATAATGGCATATTCTTGATCGGCAAAAGGTGTTCCCTTGATTCCTTTGATCAAAATAAAATAGGTAATAGCAGATAGTGCAATACCGCCAAAAATGGCTCCTGTCCATTTAGGCTTTTTCTGAAAATCATAGGATAAAAGCAATCTGGATATCCACTGTACCAATGCTCCTATGGTGAAGGCTATTACCACGGAAGAAAGTATGCCAACTATAATTTCAATGGCCTTGTCTGTGTTTATGTAATTGATAACATCCGTAAAGCTGCCATTTGCAGTGCCAATTTTGATAAGTGCCATGGCTACGGCAGCTCCCAATAAATTAAATACAATGGATACGGTGGTCGATGTAGGCATACCCAACGTATTAAAGAAATCGAGCAGCAAAATATCGGTGATCATCACGGCCATGAAGATGAACATGATCTCATCAAAATAGAATTCACCTGGGTTAAATATTCCTTTTCTGGCCACTTCCATAAGTCCACTTGAAAAAATAGCCCCACAAGCAATACCGATACTGGCAACAATCATAATGGTTCTAAAAGAAATAGCCTTTGAACCAATAGCGGAATTAAGGAAGTTTACCGCATCATTGCTTACACCAACAACAAGGTCTGCAATGGCCAAGGCAGCCAAGGCAACCATAATAAGAAAGTAAATATTATCCATGTTTATAAAAATCCAAAAAATTTGTCAAATATCTAGAGATTGGTACTCGATTAAGTTATCTAAAGGTTATCTTTTTTACAGATGAACGTCCAATTGCAATCTATACATCAATTGGTTTGTTCCGTATTCTTCGGTTAAATAACTGAAATCGGTCTGCACTTTTAATTTATGTCCTACAATATATTTTGAAAGCCCTAAAGTGTATTGGTTTGCTGGGTTTTTGCCCGTTACGTCCAGGTCCATTTTTACATTAGTGTATCTTGCGGAGACTTCCCAGTTAGAATCAAACAAATACCCTGTCTGTAGGTTTAATGCGTTGCCCATTTGTACTACATCACCTGTAAGGGATCCATCTGAGTTTTTTGCATAGGGATCGTCCGCATTTCTGTTGGCATATTCGCCCATCAATGAAAATCCGTTGTATTTGAACATGAAGTCCACAAATACAGTGGAGATGTCCGTAGAATATAAGCCAATATCATTTTCCATATAGGTGCCCATGTTGCTTCTGTTCCTCACTGCATCCTTGTTCATGTCATAGGTGAATCCCATCATAAGTTTTGGCAACCTTTCCCTTGTTAGGTCGGCAGCAATATAATCACCCTTGGATTTAAAGCTCCCAAATGGAAGAAACTCTAAACGTCCGGTATATTGATGTCCACCTTCGTTGCCAGTGGTTACATTTCTGCCCTCACCTTGCGACAGTGCTATTTTTTCCCGGATCAGTGCTTTTTTGCCGATTTTTATGTGGTGCCTTAGCTGAAAGCCCATATCACGGTCAATATTGAATCTGCTATTGAGCAATGACCGGTCTACCTGCTGAAGGTTTCCGGAGGAGATGACACGTTCAATATTACCGGGCAATTTGGCTTGTCCAAACCAAAGGACAAAGTTTTTATAGAAATTCCATTTAACAACGGCATCAAATATATATCTGGGTGTATTGCCAGTATATTGGGATCCTCCGGATATGTCCCTGTTGGATAGCCCCAACTCGATTTTATAGACCAATTTTGGAGAATGAACAAAGCCATCAAACTTTAAACGTGCCCTGCGCACCAAAAAATTCTGTTCGGGATTCCCAAAAGCTTTACCGTTGGAATCATCCCAATTTGCAATGGCCAACAGTTGCATTCTTGTGCCAATTTTAGCGGTCCAACTACTGTCTTTGCCAACAATGTTAAACAATCCTTTACCGAAGGTTGTGGGGGCATTTGTTTGGGAAAAGGTAAAATGAGTCCAAACAAGAAGAAACCCAATTAGGGGTAACTTTTTGAAATTCATTGCAGTATTAGTCTTTGTCGGTTGCAAAGAACAAAAAGCAATGTTAAGTTATTGTTTCCTCTATGTTATGTTTTGGATTTAAACAAGACAAAAAAGAGCTGCCTGTACAAGGCAGCTCACGGATTTCGAAGATGAAGTCGACAAAAACTAATATCTGAAACGAAAATCCTGATTGAATTTTCAAAATTCACCCATGTTGATGATTTTTGTGTAACCTAAAAATTAAGTAATCATTAAAATTTTGGCAACTAGTAGATATTGAGCAGGACTTTTTAATGTTTGAGCGTACCAAACCTAAGGCGTATATTGCGCCAATAGTAAGATATGAACTGGGAACAATTACTTTCACTAAGACGACAGGGGGATACCTCAAAGCGATTGAGAAAAGAGCAAAACGAGACCCGGCTTGGTTTTGAGGTGGATTATGATCGTATTATATTTTCCTCTGCATTTAGAAGTTTACAAGATAAGACCCAAGTGTTTCCTATGCCCATAGCAGTTGGTTCACAGAAGAATTTTGTGCACACCCGATTAACGCATAGTATGGAGGTGTCTGTTGTAGGGAGGAGTCTTGGACGGAGTGCAGGACAACAAATTTTGACCAAATACCCTTTTTTATCCGAAATCCACGGGTATCATTTTAACGATTTTGGGGCCATTGTGGCTGCAGCGGCATTGGCCCATGATATTGGCAACCCTCCATTTGGACACAGTGGGGAAAAGGCTATTGGCAACTATTTTAAGCAAGGCAAGGGGAAACAATTCCAAAGTGTACTTTCGGCCGAGGAGTATCAAGACCTTATCGATTTTGAAGGGAATGCGAATGGTTTTAAACTGCTTACGGAGTCAAGGGAAGGCGTTCCGGGCGGTCTTCGGTTAAGTTATGCGACATTGGGCGCTTTTATTAAATATCCGAAGGGTTCCCTGCCCAAAAAACCATCAAAGAATATTGCGGATAAAAAGTTTGGGTTTTTTCAGGCGGAAAAGCCCTTTTTTAACGAACTCGTGGAAGAAATTGGGCTATTGCCCAACCCCAACCACCCAGAAACTGGATTTTTAAGACATCCGTTGACTTATTTGGTAGAAGCGGCAGATGATATTTGTTATACCATTATCGATTTTGAGGACGGCATCAACTTAGGATTGATCCCAGAAGAATATGCTTTGGAATATCTTATCAATTTGGTGAAGGATAATATCAATACCAAAAAATATAATGCAATGACCACCTCGAGCGACCGGTTGAGCTATTTGAGGGCACTTGCGATCAGCACACTGATCGGGGACGCTGTGGAGGTATTTGTAAAGAACGAGGATAAAATATTAAAAGGAGAGTTCAATGTCTCCTTGCTCGATAAGGGAAAATATATCGCCCAAGTAGAAGATATCATTAAATTGAGCGTGGAAAAAATCTATCAATCCACAGAGGTTGTGGATAAGGAGTTGGCCGGATATCGTATAATTTCGGATTTATTGGACACCTACACTACGGCTTTGATCAATGTTAAAGAAGGGCAGGATACCAACTACGATAGGTTGCTTGTTAAGAGTTTGCCGGAGAAGTATCGCAATACCGATACTTCGCTCTATAAAATTTTATTGGACACTAGCTGTTTTGTAGCGAGTTTGTCCGATAGTGCGGCCGTACACATTCACGATAAGTTAACAGGGCGAAACATTTAAAACGAATAGAGCAGACCTACTCCAAGTAACTGTTTAAACTGTACTCGAGATATGCCAGGGTCTATTATTGTGCCGTCCTCTGCTATCTGTTCGTCGAATTTGATGTCATCATCAAAGATGATGTGGGTTCCTATATTGGCATTGAGGTATTCATTTACCTTAAGGTTAAAGTTTAGTTCCCAATCCACATCTATATTGCCAAAGCTTCTTACGTAATCTGTGTACAAGTTAAGGCGATGATTCATTAATACGTTTTCAGCTATTTTCGTTTCCCATGTATTGGTAATCAAAAAACCAAGTTCCAAAAAAATATTTTCACCCTCTTCTACACCAAATGCACCTTGGTTGGATAGATTTTCGTCCAGAACAAAAGTGGATTTCATGGTGGCAGGCGAAATATAAAGATTGAATTTATCCTGTGGTGGTATGTAAGATGTACCCACACCCACAAACAAATAACCGGGAGACATAAATCTTGAAATAGGGTTTTCCCTGTTCGGATATTTATATCCGTTCGAGAATTGTGTTCTCATATTTGCCTTTACGGAATAATACCAATTAGTGATGGTGTCCCTTCTAAAACTGAGGGTAGTGGACAACCTGATTTGATCGTCTGTTTTTCGAAGTTTTCGACCCTCTTGCGCATTGATGCCATATCGCAGCTGGACCTCATTGTTCCAATCCAGATACCTGAACTTATAATTCCTTGCAAAATCGGCACTGGCCAAGGCGGAAACCGAGTTGTCGCCCCCAGCATTCCAGTTTACAAAGGCCACCTCGCTGATATTAAGCCCAAATTTGTTCACTTTTTTCCAGAATGATGTAGGCTTGAATCGATTGTACCAAACGCTTAGGGGCTTTACCCGGTTCAGTACAGTTCTAGGGTCTGTAAGCTTAGCACTCCTCGTCAAATATTTAAGCTTCACATCTTTGATGCGAACTACTCTAAAATTGGAATGGGTGCTATCTGGCTCAAAGGCCCTGATACGTGTAATCTGTGCATTGGAAGAAACGAAAACAGCAAGGAACAGGATTAAAAAACAATTTATTCGCATTGGTTTAAGGTTGATTTTATGTAAGTATGTATGGTATCAAAATCTATACCAGCCAATTTATGTGTTTCGGGAATGGTTCCTTGATCTACAAAGAAATCGGGAATACCGAAAATTTTCACCGGTGTTGTAAATTTCTCCTCATTGGCAAATTCAAGCACAGCAGAACCAAATCCTCCTATTTTTACACCATCCTCAACGGTAATGATGTACTCGTAGTTACTGAAAACCTCACGGAGCAAAGGTTTGTCCAAAGGCTTTATAAAACGCATATCGTAATGTCCGACCTCTTCCGGGTCTCCCATCTTTTTGATTAGTTCGGAGACTTCGTTACCAATATGGCCCACGGTAAGTATGGCAATTTTAGTGCCCTTCTTTACTTGTTTGCCAGTACCGATTTTTATGGATTTCATAGGGTTTTTCCAATCGATGGTAACGCCTCGCCCTCTGGGGTACCTTATCGCAATGGGCAGTCCCAAACCTAATTGTGCCGTGTACATTATGTTCCGTAGCTCGTGCTCGTTGAGAGGAGCTGAAATGATAAGGTTAGGGATACAGCGTAAATAGGCCAAATCAAAAACGCCATGGTGGGTGGGGCCATCCTGACCTACCAAACCGGCACGGTCCAAGCAAAAGATTACCGGAAGTTTTTGAAGGGCTACATCATGGATTACCTGATCATAGGCCCGTTGTAAAAAGGTTGAGTAAATATTGCAGAATGGGACCAATCCTTGGGTTGCCATTCCCGCTGCCAAAGTTACAGCATGCTGTTCCGCAATACCTACATCAAAAGCGCGATCGGGCATTTGGTCCATCATAAATTTTAGGGAGCTGCCACTTGGCATGGCCGGAGTAATACCTACAATTTTAGCGTTCTTTTCGGCCAACTCCACAATAGTGTGCCCGAACACATCCTGATATTTTGGCGGTTGAACCATCTCAGGCTTTTTAATGCGTTCACCTGTAATTTTATCAAACTTTCCAGGAGCATGGTAAACAACTTGGTCTTCCTCCGCTTTTTTTAACCCTTTTCCTTTTGTGGTGATGATGTGGAGTAATTTTGGGCCGCTTATCTGTTTTAACCGTTCCAGTTCTTCGACCAGTTTTTTTACATTGTGGCCATCTATGGGACCGGAATAATTAAGGTTGAGACATTCAAAAATATTCTCGTCCTTGGCAGTTCCAGCCTTTACATTGGTTAAATATTTTTTTAAGGCGCCAACGCTGGGATCTATACCGATAGCGTTGTCGTTGAGAACAATAAGCGCGTTTACGTTGGTTACGCCCAAATGGTTCAAACCTTCAAAGGCCATTCCGCTTACAATGGAAGCATCACCGACTACGGCAATATGTTGTTTCTCTGTTCGTCCCTTTAATTTGGAAGCCATGGCCATACCCAAAATGGCAGAGATGGCCGTGGAGCTATGTCCTGTTCCAAAATCATCATATTCACTTTCGCTCCGTTTTGGGAAACCGCTGATTCCGCCAAGTTGTCTATTGGTCTCGAAAATCTCTTTTCTTCCCGTCAGGATTTTATGCCCGTATGCTTGGTGCCCTACGTCCCAAATCAGTTTATCGTGTGGGGTGTTGAATACATAATGTAGTGCAATGGTGAGTTCCACAACTCCCAAACTGGCTCCCAAATGCCCCTCTTTTGTCGAAACAATGTCAATAATGAATTCCCTCAATTCTTGGGCAAGCTTGGGTAGCTCTTCCAAGGGTATTTTTTTGAGGTCTTCAGGGGAATCGATATGTGATAGTAGTGTTTCCAATGAATAAAAAACAAAAGTATCGATTATCCCTAAAATTATTTTATGTGTAGCTTAGCAATCTATTGAAAATGACTTAAAATTTCGTGGAAAATCCGTTTGACGATACTTATTTTATGAAAAAAGCCATGCAAGAGGCCGAAATTGCCTTTGAAGATGGCGAAGTGCCGGTAGGTGCCGTGGTGGTAATCGAGAATAGAATTATAGGAAGGGCGCATAATCTTACGGAGCGGTTAAAAGATGTTACCGCACATGCCGAGATGCAGGCCATTACGGCAGCTTCCAATTTTTTGGGCGGCAAGTATTTACATGGTTGCACCCTCTATGTTACCTTGGAGCCATGCCAAATGTGTGCTGGAGCACTGTATTGGAGCCAAATTTCGAAGGTAGTCTATGGAGCCCCGGACCTAGAGCGAGGGTTTAATGTTATGGGTGGCCATCTGCATCCCAAAACAGCTGTGGTCGGCGGGGTTATGGAGAAGGAAGCGGCAGAACTGTTAAAGCGCTTTTTTATACAGAGAAGGAATTTAAATTAAATAAAAAACCCGGCCAAGCCGGGTTTTACATTCTTAATCAAAATAAAATATTATTATCCGATTACTTGCACTTGTGCAGCAACCACTCCTTTTCTTCCTTCTTCTTCGATGTATTCTACTTTGTCGCCTTCGTTCAATTCCACTCCGTTCAATGCTGTAACATGAACAAAGATGTCTTTTCCTGTGTCGTCGTTTGTAATAAATCCATAACCTTTGGATTCATTGAAAAATTTTACTGTACCAGTCATTAAATAAAAATAAAATGTTAAAACACGAAAGTAACTTTTTTTACGGGTGAATGAGTAAAAACAAGTTTAAATATTTAGAAAATTATTGATTTTCAGTTGATTTGCGCTCTTTCTCTTGCATTTTCTTAATATTTTCTTTGGTGAGCATATAATCTTGCATATTTTTCCCCCTACTCTCTTTAAAAAGAAAAAGGGGCATGGCCACTAAAAAAAGTCCGACCGTGCCGCCACCAATATATTTTGATGCTTGTGGATGCCCTTCCTCGAGGGAAAGACCATAAAATATTGAGCCCAGGGAGGCCAACATGATTAAAAAAACAATATGTTTTAATTTGATTTTCATTGGGAATAATTGATCAATTTTCTGCGATACGCTGTTAGTAACTTGGATTTTGAAATAACCCCTTCATACTTGCCATTTTTGATAACGGGTAAATTCCAAGCACCACTATGCTGAAATTTTTTCATAACCTGTTTCATGTTGTCCGTTTCGTAGAATATAACTTCTGGCGGGGCATGCATCAAATTTTTAACAAAAACAGTCTCGTACAGTTCCGTGTCGAACATCATGGGGCGGATATCGTCCAGAACAATAATCCCGATCAATTTTTTGTCATCGTCCAATACGGGGAAGAGGTTTCTTTTGGACTTAGATACCGATTGATGTAGCATTTCACCCAACGACATCTCCGCATGGACCGGCCTAAAGTTCTTTTCGATCACGTTGTCCATTTCCATGAGCCCGAGTACCATTTGATCTTTATTATGTGAGAGCAGTGCTCCGATCTTGGCCAGCTCTTTGGTGTAGATGGTATAGTCCAGAGCGTTTTTGGTAATCAAGTAGGAGATGGCAGCGGTAATCATTAAAGGTACAAAAAGCTGGTATCCGCCCGTTATTTCTGCAATAAGGAAAATGGCGGTCAACGGTGCATGGATCACACCGGAAATAAGGCCGGCCATACCAATAAGTGTAAAATTGCTTTCCGAAACAGAAAAACCCAAGCCTAAATTATTGATCACTTTGGCAACCACATTCCCCAGAGCACTTCCCATTACCATGGTAGGGATAAACACTCCACCTGCTCCGCCCGCCGCAATAGTTGTGGTCATGGCAATGGCCTTAAAAATCGTGATTCCGAAAAGAAGGGCGATCACTACCCAGATGTTATGGGTAAAATCATCGAAAGGAGTAGTGCCCAAAGCTTTTATGTGGTCACCGTCCAATAAGTTGTTTATAAAACCGAAACCTTCACCGTAGAGCGGGGGAATGGCGTAAAGCATAATTCCAATGGCTATCCCACCGACCAATAACTTGTATTTTGGACTTTTCAATTTTTTAAAAAGCGAAAGGATTGCAAAGTACATTTTGGTGAAATATATGGATGCCACACCGGTACCCACGCCCAAAAGAATATAAAAAGCTGTATCGTTCAGTTCAAATCCTTCGGACAAGGAGAAATTGAACAAGACCTCATTCCCTAAAAAGAAATAGGAGGTCAGCACGCCGGAAATGGATGCCAAAAGCAGGGGCAACATGGACATCATGGTAAGATCCAAGGTGAAGATTTCCACAGCAAAGATGATAGCGGCAATCGGTGATTGAAAAATAGAGGCAATGGCTCCTGCTGATGCACAAGCGACCAAAAGTGTTCTGGTCTTTGCATCTATATGAAACAATCTGCTCAAATTGGAACTTACCGCTGACCCAGATTTTACCGCAGGGCCCAACAACCCGACAGACCCACCAAACCCAACGGTAAGTGGAGCGGTGATCAAAGGTGCATAAATGTCCTTAATTCGGAGAAGCCCCCTTTTTTTGGAAAGGGAGAATATTATAGACGATATCGCATGCTGTAACGGCTCTTTATGTACAAATTTTACATAGAGATAGACCAGGGTCAACCCAACGGTAGGAAGAATAAAATACAATTGGTTTTCGGAAAATACGATACCTCGTTTTAGAAGGGATTCTATAAAATAGGTGGAATTTTTTACCGTTACGGCGACCAAACCTGCCAAGAACCCTACAACTAGGCTCATAATTTGAATAAAGGTCCTATTGGAGATATTTCTATATCGCCATTTTAGGAACTTGGTGTACAGTTTTTTGTTGCTGTGGCGCATCGAGGTCTATAATACTTTTAAAAGTATTAAAAAATCCCGCTTTTTTAGCGGGATTTTGAATATCATAGATCCAGTTTTAAATGGAGCTCTTTTAATTGTTCATCGTCAATGTTCGCAGGTGCATCGATCATTACATCTCGACCGCTATTGTTTTTAGGGAACGCAATAAAGTCGCGAATGGTTTCTTGGCCTCCCAAAATGGCCACCAATCTGTCGAGCCCAAATGCGATACCTCCGTGGGGCGGAGCTCCATATTGAAAAGCATCCATTAAGAATCCAAATTGCGCTTTAGCTTCTTCTGGTGTAAAGCCCAAGTGCTTGAACATGGTCGCTTGTATTTCTTTATCATAAATCCGTATGGAACCACCACCAATTTCGTTTCCGTTCAGCACCAAATCATAAGCATTGGCCTTCACATCGCCAGGATGTGTTTCCAATAGTTCCAATTGTCCTGGTTTTGGAGAGGTAAAGGGGTGGTGCATGGCATGATAGGTTCCGGTTTCCTCATCCAGTTCCAATAATGGGAAGTCTATCACCCATAGTGGTGCAAATTCGTCCGATTTTCTAAGTCCCAAACGTGTTGCCAATTCCATACGCAATGCACTTAATTGTGCACGGGTCTCGTTAGTGCTCCCGGAAAGGACACAGATCAGGTCTCCAGGTTTTGCTCCGGTCGTATTGGCCCAATTGGCGAGATCGGTTTGATCGTAGAATTTATCCACGGAAGATTTATAGGACCCATCGTCGTTGCATTTAACATATACCATGCCCTTGGCACCCACTTGTGGGCGCTTTACCCAATCAATTAAACCGTCGATTTCTTTTCGGGTATAAGAGGCGGCTCCAGGAACAGCTATGCCAACCACCAGTTCTGCGGAGTTGAATACATTAAAATCCTTATGTTGTGCCACTTTGTTCAATTCTCCGAACTGCATACCAAATCGGATGTCGGGTTTATCATTTCCGTACAATCGCATGGCATCATCATAGGTAATTCTAGGAAATTCCTCAATTTCTACACCCTTGATTTCTTTTAAAAGATGTTTGGTCAGTCCTTCAAAAGTATTTAGGATGTCTTCTTGTTCCACAAATGCCATTTCGCAATCTATTTGTGTAAACTCAGGCTGGCGGTCGGCACGAAGATCTTCATCCCTAAAACATTTTACTATTTGAAAATACTTGTCCATTCCCCCGACCATGAGCAATTGCTTAAAAGTTTGAGGGGATTGTGGCAGGGCGTAGAACTGCCCTTCGTTCATGCGGCTAGGCACTAAAAAATCCCTGGCACCTTCTGGGGTGGACTTAATTAAATAAGGGGTTTCTATATCGATAAATCCTTGATCGGATAGATATTTTCTAACCTCCATGGATACTTTATGCCTGAAAATGAGCTTGTTCTTGACCGGGTTTCTGCGAATGTCCAAATAACGGTATTTCATTCTGATGTCCTCTCCACCATCGGTCTCATCTTCAATGGTAAACGGAGGGAGCAAAGAGTGGTTCAGTACGGTTAGCTCGGTTACAAGCACTTCAATTTCACCTGTAGGAATATTGGGGTTTTTTGAAGCACGCTCAATCACTTCGCCCTTGGCTTGGATAACGGTTTCACGTCCTAATTCGCGGGCCTGCTCCAATAGAGTTTTAGAAGAACGTTCCTCATCGAACACCAATTGGGTGATTCCATATCTATCACGAAGGTCCACCCAAGCAACAAAACCTTTGTCGCGGACTTTGTGTACCCATCCACTTAAAATAACTTCTGAACCTATATCCGATGCCCTTAATGCACCACAAGTATTGCTTCTGTACATGATACGTATTATAAAAGCGCAAATTTAATAGTAATGTGGGTATTTTAAAGTGGATATGTGGATTTTCTGTTTGATAGGCCCATCGATTAGTAATTTGTGGTTCATGGTTTATTATTACATAACATTAAATTAACATTGGAAATCAATTTTATGCAATTTATAAAGGGTTTAAGGGTAGTTTTAATCGATAAATAAACCAGATACTTGCATTTAAAATATACTTAAGTATTTGATATACAGTCGTTAATAAATTTAAGGTTAATTTAATGTAAACAAAAAGTTATCTAAAGGTATATTTAATGTGAAATTTAAGTAACTTTATACCGTTATCAATTAGATACTAACAATTTTAAAATCCCATAAAATATGAAAAAAGCAGTATTTTTTTTGGCGGTGATGTTTGCGGTTAGCGTATCTGCTCAAGATACAAAGCCGACCTTTGAGAAAATGGGAAAAATGGTGAAAGCCACATATTTTCATGACAATGGCGAAATTGCCCAGACCGGCTCTATGTTAAACGGAAAGTTGCATGGAGATTGGGTAATGTTCAATGTTGAAGGTAAAAAGATTGCCACTGGCCAATACGAGAACGGACAAAAAACCGGAAAATGGTTTTTTTGGAATGATGATGTATTAAGTGAAGTAGATTTTACAGACAATCGTATTGCACAAGTAAAAAAATGGAGCCAAGGCGATGCCGTTACGGTTAACCAGTAGCTCACAAATCAGTGTTTAAAAAAAGCGGCGACCAATTTGGTCGCCGCTTTTTTGTTTTAAAGTATTAGAGTTTACACGGTGACTGCCTCTGTTTGCTCTTGCTTAAATTCCTGCTTTTTCAGCTTTCGGTTTCTTATCCTAAGTTTAAGTTTATAAACCAAACTGAATAGGATGGGTACCACGACCAATGTTAAGAAAGTTGCAACCAGCAAACCATAGATAACTGTCCAGGCCAAAGGCCCCCAGAAAATTACGTTGTCCCCTCCAAGATAAATGTTTGGATTAAACTCGCTCATTAATGTAAAGAAGTTAATGTTAAATCCTGTGGCCAATGGAATAAGGCCAAGAATAGTGGTAATCGCTGTAAGCAATACAGGTCGAAGCCTAGCTTTACCCCCTTTTATTACAGCTTCCATCAAGTCTTCCGGTTCCAACAAATCTTGCTCTTCTAGCCCAAGCTTCAATTTTCTTCTGTCAATCAAAAGTTGGGTGTAATCCAATAGTACCACACCATTGTTCACTACAATACCGGCAAGGGAAATAATTCCCATCATGGTCATCATAATAACAAATGCACTGCCTGTGGCAACAATTCCTCCAAAAACTCCTATCAAACTCAAGAATATGGCCAACATGATTATTCCTGGCTTACTGATCGAGTTAAATTGAAATATCAGAATAAAGAAGATAAGTCCAAGACCTGTAAGGAAAGCGCCCATTAAAAAGATCATTTGCTTGTTTTGCTCCTCGATTTGTCCGGTATAATCTATTTTGATACCATTTGGAAGGTTTTCAAAATCGTTCATCTCCTCTTGGATTTTCCCGACAATTGCCCCGGCATCCGTATATCCTGATGCTAAAGCGGAGTAAACGGTAACCACACGTTTTACATCACGGTGTTTAATAGCACTAAACCCTGTGCTGCTGGTTTGTTTGGTAACCGCCGAAATGGGAACTTCCTTGATTTGACCGCTTGATGGATCCCTGAACGTTATGCGTTGGTTGAACAATGCACTGGTATTGTACCGGTCATTTTCATTGAACCGTACATAAATGTCGTAATCCTCACCACCTTCTTTATAAATCCCAGCTTTGGAACCAAAAATGGAACTACGAAGCTGCTGCCCCACTTGTCCTGTGGCAACCCCAAGCTCACCTGCTTTTTTACGGTCCACTTGAACCAAAAGGGAGGGTTTGGATTTGTTTACGTCGATCTTCAGTTCATCGATACCCGGGATGTTTCGAGAGTTGATAAAGTTTCGCATTCTCTCGGCCGTGGCGATCAACTCGGTATAATCCTCACCTTCCAATTCTATGTTGATGGGGTAACCGACCGGAGGCCCGACTGCATCTTTTTCTACAGAAATGGCAACACCGGGATAAACATCCTTGAGTGCGGTCTGTACTTTTTTAAGAAGTTCCTCACTATCCGCTCCCTGCCTATATTTAAATTCTCGGAAAGTAGCGGTAATTTTTCCCCGGTTGGGCATTTCGGCACTGGAACCGCCATCTGTTTGGGGGTTACCTGCACCTTCCCCGACTTGCGATACTGCACTCTCCGTCATAAAATTATAATCACCGTTCATGTAGGCTTCCGATTGTATAATGTCGTACACCCTGCCTTCGATATCATTGGTGATTTTATTGGTTTTCTCGATATCCGTACCTTCCGGGTATTCGATATACACAATAATTTGGTTAGGCTTGTTATCGGGGAAAAACTCTACTTTGGTCCTCTGACTTGCTACCGATGCACCAAATCCTGCAAAAGCAATCAATAGCAATACAAAAGTGGTGATTGCGATAAAAATTGGTTTTCTTCCGGATAGTGCATACCGTAATGTTTTCTCGTATATCCTTTCCCAAGTAGGCAAAATCTTATTTTGAAAAGTATTGGCCCAATTCCGAAGGAATAAACGATATATCCAAAGCATAATAGCAGTAACCACCATTAAAGTCCCCAATGATCGGTACTCACCGCCAATAATGATGATGAATATTCCGATTACGGAGATGATTGAAGTGATCTGAACAATCTGCTTTAGGGGCATTTCCTTGTCCTCCGTGGTCATATATCGCGATACCAAAACCGAGTTGAAGAAGATGGCCACAAAGAGCGATGAGCCTAAAACCACTGAGAGAGTGATGGGGAAGTATTTCATAAACTGCCCCATAATACCTGGCCAAAGGCCGAGAGGTACAAATGCAGCTACTGTGGTAAGCGTGGATATAATAATAGGAAAAGCAATTTCACCAATTCCTTTTTTGGCGGCCTGTATCCGAGGCATTTTTTCTTCATCCATGAGTCGGTAAATGTTCTCTACCACTACAATACCATTGTCCACCAACATCCCCAGACCCATGATCAATCCGAAAAGAATCATGGTGTTCATGGTGTATCCCATTACATCCAGGATCATAAGCGACATAAACATGGACATTGGGATGGCAAAGCCAACAAATAGGGCGTTTTTAAACCCTAAAAAGAACATTAACACAGTAACTACTAGGATGATACCGAAGATAATGTTGTTCACCAAATCGTCCACTTGACCAATGGTCTTGGAAGACTGATCGTTGGCTATGGTCACTTTAAGATCTTGAGGAAATTCATTTTCTATGGCATCATCAACAATTACCTTGATCTGATCAACGGCCGCAACCATGTTTTTACCGGAACGTTTTTTTACATCCAGCATTACTACTGGCTCTCCAAACTCACGCGCATAAGTGGTCTTGTCCTCTTCCTTAAAAGAGATTTTGGCAATATCCTTTAGGTAGATAGGGTTGCCATTTTCCGATTTTACCACAAAGTCCTGCAGGTCTTGGGGCTTGTCTATTTCCCCTACAATTCTGATGGTCCTGCGTTGTCCACTGGCAATTAGGTTTCCTGCGGAGGTGGTCAGGTTTTCGTTGTTGATGCTATTGATCACATCGTTAAAACTGACCTTTGCCGCCATCATTTTATAGATATCCACGGCAACTTCGACTTCTTTCTCTTGGGCGCCACGAATATCTACTTGCTTAATTTCTTGAAGACCTTCGATCTCATCTTCCAGATATTCCCCAAATTCTTTTAGTCTTTCAATTGGGTAGTCTCCGGATATATTGATGTTAAGGATAGGCATTTCTTCGGAAAGGCTAAGGTCGAATACATTCGGTTCCACTTTGGCCCCGTTAAAGGTGGGCCAATCTTCACCGGCAGTTTTGGAATCTACTTCGTCCTTAACTTTTTGCAGTGCTGCCTCGACCGATATGTTTTCATCAAACTCAACAATGATCATGGAATAATCCTCCTGTGATGTGGAGGTGATCTCTACCAGATTACTTACGGTCTTAAGTTCGTCCTCCAAAGGATCCGTGATCAGTTTTTCGATATCCTCTGCAGTGTTCCCTGGGTAAATGGAACTAATATAGATCTTGGTTTCCTTTACTTCGGGGAAACTCTCTCTGGGCATACTAAAGTATGCCATGCCTCCAAGGATAAGGATGACCAAAATAAGCACATACATTGTGGTTTGGTTATCGATAGCCCAGGAAGACAGCCCAAATTCCTTATCTACACTTTTCTTTTGTTTGCTCATAATTTATAGTTGCTTTGGCTGTCTAGCTGTTTTTTATATTCACTTTTTGACCTTCTTTTACGCTTCTGGCACCTTCATCGATAATGGCATCACCTTCGTTGATGCCAGAAAGCACTTCTACGTAATCGCCTTGCGTTTTTCCTGTTTTTATGACCATTTTTTTGGCCACTGGATTATTTTCTAGGGAATCTGCAGCTACCAAGAACACATACTGCTCTCCATCTGCATTTTCTGAGAGGATGCTTTGTGGAATCAAAATGGCATTGTCGCTGGTATAATCGTTGATCATTACACGTGCGGTAAGGTTTGGTTTTATTTTACCATCGTGGCTCGGCACAGGGATTTCTGCCGTGAACGAACGGTTACTGGGATTGATGAAATTACCGGTCTGCCTGATCTTTGTGATTACGCTATCACCAAGTACAGGAAAAAATACTTTTACATCTTTTCCCGGGGTTACGTTCTGTAAATGACTTTCCGGTACTTCAACTTCGATGTACATATTGGATAGATTTACAATTCGGAATACCTCGGAGCCTGGACCTGGACTAACGACGGTGCCCTGATCTTTGATCACATCGTCTATAATTCCTGTAAATGGAGCTCTAATACTGGATTTGCCAACTTGACTTTCCATTTGTTTTACGGCGCTTTGTTGAGCTTCGTAATTGGTTTTTGCCTGTAGGTACTGTATTTCGGAACCAATGTTTTGCTCCCACAGCCTTTTTTGACGCTCAAATGTGGTCTTGCTCAATTCCGCTTGGGTCCTAAGTTGGGCCAATTGGCTGGACAAACCTCCATCATCTATCGTGGCCAATAACTGCCCTTTGGTTACTTTTTGCCCTTCTTTTACATATACTTTGTTGAGCGTTCCGGACATTTCAGGATAAATAAGTACGTTCTGTTTGGTCATTACATCTCCTTGAAGTTCCAAATAATGATCAAACCTTTGTGGATGTACCTCTATCGTGGTCACTAAAGGAAGTTTGGCAGAGCCATCCAAAAGAGCGATGGCGGAATCCAAAGATTTCAATTGTGTTTCCAAAGCCTTCTTTTCAATGGAAATTTCCGAATGCTTGGCACGGATGGCCTCAATATCTTGGCTGGCGAGCGCTTTTTCCAAAGATTTGTTGCCGTTGTCCCCACAAGAAGCCAAAACCGCTGCTGTTAGTGTTATATATATTGCTTTTTTCATGATGAAATGGTTTATTTGTTTATGATGTTTTCCAGTTCGGTCTTTTTGTTAATGACATCTACCATGGATTGTAAATATTCCTGTTGACTTGTATATAATTGTGTCTGTGCCTGTCTCAATTCGAAACTGGTCGCCAACCCTTCGGAATATTTTATTTGATTTTTTTTCTCGATACGCTCCGCCAATTCCAGATTATCCTTGGAAGTGCCGTATTGCTCTATGGCAAGGACATAATTGCTTTTGGCACTTTCCAATTGAAGACGGATCTGTGCCTGAGCCTCGGTGAATTGGGTTTTTGCCTTTTCCAATGCTATTTTGGCTCTTTGTGTGCCCGCACTTCTTTTTAAAGAACTAAAAATGGGAATATTAAGGTCTATTCCTAAAATAGAAGAACCAAACCATTTCTGACCGCTGTTCAAAAAGTTGAAACTATCGCTAAAAGAGTTTCCTCCATAGTTAATAAAGGCATTCAACGTAGGCAAAGCATAGCTTTTGGCCAATTTAAGCTCCAATTCTCTTTGCTCATTGAGGTTCAACGCCATTTTATAATCAACATTATTTTCAATGTCGAATTGTGTGTCGATAAGCCCTAGATCAATTTGCCTTTGCGTAAGGTTGTCTAAATTTTCGCTCAATAGGGTTGGGGTTTCAATTGGGAGCCCCAATACTAGGTTCAGCATTTGCAAGGTAATTTTTTCCATTCGCCTTGCATTTTTTAGTTGATTGTCCACCGTAGAAAGGGTAATCTGCAACTGATCTACACTTTCTTCGTCGCCAAGACCATTTTCATATATGCGTTTGGTTTCGAAGAGGTTTTCTTCCAATGTGGCCTTGTTCCTTTCCGAAATCAATACGCTTTCTTGGGCCAAGAGAACATTTCCGTAGGCTTCCACTACCGATTTACGGACTTCCAATTCAGTTTTTTCCTTATTGTTTTGGCTATACTCCAAAAAGGTTTTGGTGGCTTGGACCCCTACAATGTATGATCCGTCAAAAATCTGTTGTGTCAATGTTGCCGTGGCCGACATGGATTGTGCCTGACCGAAAACAACTTCTTGGAACGTGCCGGGCTCACCGCCAAAAAATTCAGCGGGAATTTGGGATACAGGTTGCTTTAATTGGTTTCGATAACCTACCGCACCATTGATCTGGGGAAGTCCTGTTGCAATGGTTTCCCATTTTTGCTTCTGGGCATCTACAATATCGCGCTCTGCGTTTATGGAACTATAGTTGTACTCCAGTGCATGGGCAATGGCCTGGTCCAGGCTAAAGCTTGGAGGGGCATCTTGAGCAGATGCCAACCATGACACTATAAATAATAGACTGAATAACGTTTTTTGCATTTATTCTTTGTTTGAATTGATGATTGAGTTGAGTATTTTTCTTCCTTCAGGTGTTACAATGCCTCTTAAATGATATTCCAAATAATAATCCAATAGTTCGGCTTTGCTAAAGATTTCGGTAGGGAACAGACTGTTGTCCTTAATGCTCATTACTCCCGAAAAATAAATTCTGGATACAAATTCCACATCTAGGTTGTCTCGGTAAATGCCCATATCCATGCCTCGTTTTACATTCTCTATAACACAACCATGCATAGAGTTGTATTGTTTTTCCTTTAGGGTGGAGTGGACCTTTGGATAATATTTTTGCAATTGGTACAAAGGAGAGGACTTTTCATCCTTTAAATGAACCATGACAAACTTTTTGATTTCATAAAGCTCTTCGATGGGGTTTTGTTTGAGTTCTACAATATTGTCGATTCCACATGTGATGAAATCGCACATCGTCATTGTAGCCTCTTCCACTAATTCGGTTTTGTTCTTAAAATGGGAGTAAATCGTTTTTTTGGATATTCCCATTTCATGGGCCAAATCGTCCATGGTTATGCTCTTAAAACCTAGATTTAAGAACATTTCGGTTGCTTTTTGAATAAGTTTTTCCCTCATAATCAGGGACAAATGTAAGTTAGGAAACTTTAAAAACAAAAAAAGTTTCCTTGGTTTTACATTTTTTTAACCAGTGATTGTTCATTTGTTATAATTGGGGTCTTTATTGGGTATGGGTACAGGACGTAGTCGTGGGCTCTTTTCGGAATTGCCGTAGCTGGTATTTCCCAAGCGCCATGAAAACGGGCTAAATTGTAACAAGTATTTCTTCTTTGATCTACTCTTCTTTGGTTGTATCATGATTTTCGTTTTTGATTTTTCTCACATAAGTTTTAAAAGCTTCTTCGCCTTCTTCTTTCCAAAATTGGTCGTAGTGTTTCCATTCATCAAAATCCCTTCTCCAAGACCGACATTTATTGGACGAGTTAATCTTTTTTTTATGGCTGGAGCTACCTTTGCTTTTTCCTCCGCCTCCGCCAAAGCCGAACAATAGTTTAGCTAAAATAAATATGCCCAAAGCCTGCCAGTAGGTAACGGTTCCCACACCAAAAAGGTCTGGCATCAACCAGTTCCAAAGTCGCATCAGCAGATAATTTGCCAACAGGAATATCCCGATTCCCAATATGACCATGGCAATAACTTTGACCACTTTTTTTACGGTTCTCTCTACCTTCTTTTCTACGGCTTTTTCGAATTCTTTTTTATGTTCCATAACTCAGTTCTTTTAAATTCTCCAATGTTTTTGATAGTTCCGACATGGCCCTGTGCCTTCTGGACATTAAGGTGCCTTGTGGTATTCCTGTCCTTTCTGTTATCTGTTTGTAATTGTATCCTTCAAAATCGATTGCGATAATGATATCCCTGTACGCAGGTTTTAGATCTTCTACGGCTTTTTTGAGTGCTTGTTCCATTTCTGGAGAGTATCGGTTGTCCGCGTCCCCGTAAAAAAACTCGGCAAATTCTCTCCATTGCTGGTCAATATCTTCGCTGGGAAGTTTCCTCTCTTTTTTGCCGCGCATAATGTCTATGATCCTGTTCCTAATGGCATTGTACACAAAGCCGCCCACGTTGGTTATGGGCAATGCATCATCCGATCGTGAAAACATCCGCAGCGCAACATCCTGTACAATATCCTCAGCATCCCTTTCCGATGTGTCCCTGATCTTGGACTGCACATAGGAGCGCAGCGATCCGTACTCCTCGTTAAAGAAGTCTGTCAGGTTATTGCGATTATCGGTTTTGGCTGCCATTCGGTTAAATCAGGTTGCTTTTCACCTATAGAGACGGCGAAAAAATATTCTATTGCAGTTTTTGTATAATTTTTTTAAATCGGTGCAGGTTTTATGGTTTGGATACTTTGTATCCAGGTTTTAAATCGGAGCTGTCATATCAAATTCAATATTTGAACGTATTTTTGGCTCCATGTCAAACATCGATATCATTAGTCAGTATAGAGAGCAGTTTGTTACGCACCTCGAAGCGCGAACCCAAATTACAGAGCCTCAAAATCTGTACGGACCGGTTCAGTATATTTTGGGATTGGGAGGTAAACGGCTACGCCCAATTCTAACATTAATGACTGCCGAGGCTTTTGGTGGAAAAGCCAAGGAAGCTATGGATGCCGCTTTGGCCGTAGAAATGTTCCATAACTTTTCGCTTGTGCACGATGATATTATGGATGATGCCCCATTACGACGGGGAAAGACCACCGTACACGAAAAATGGGATATAAATACGGGAATTCTTTCCGGTGATGCCATGCTGATACTTTCCTATCAATTTTTTGAGACCTATCCGGTTAAAACCTATTTTGAGCTCACAAAATTGTTTAGTAAAACAGCTATAGAAGTGTGCGAAGGTCAACAATACGATGTGGACTTTGAGACACGTGACGATGTGACCATTCCCGAATATCTGAAAATGATCGAGTACAAAACTTCTGTTTTGGTCGCTGCAGCCATGAAGATGGGAGCCATTGTTGCCAATGCAGACCAAAAGGATGCTGAAGCCATATACGAGTTTGGCCGAAATTTGGGAATCGCTTTTCAGTTACAGGACGATTATCTGGATGCTTTCGGAGACCCAAAAACTTTTGGCAAACAAATAGGAGGGGATATAATAGAAAATAAAAAGACCTATTTGTACCTAAAAGCACTCGAAGGAGCAGCCAAGGACGATCAAGAGGGGTTGAAGCACCTATACTCCATTAAACCAGAAGATCCCACGCCCAAGGTAGAAGCGGTGAAAACCATATTTGAAGAAAGTGGGGCAGTCGAAGAAACTAGAAAGGCCATAAAAAAGTTTACGCAAACAGCATTTGATGCTTTGGCAAAAACCGGATTGCCAGAAAAAAATAAAGCCCTATTAAAACAATTTGGCGAAAGCTTGATGGAACGAACAGTTTAAAACAATCGTTTAAACAAAGCTTTAATAAATGGCAAAGGTTTAGGTGCCGTTACAATTTGGAGTTCTTCCCATAAATTGGTTTCATTCTCCAGAAATTTTAAAATCAAAGATGCTTTCCTTCTTTTGAACATGGACTCAAAAATTTCGTGTCCATAGTGATTGTTTTCTTGCAAAATGTCCAGTAACAACATATCGTAAAACAAAAACCTGTCTTTTTGATGAAAATTGGACAATGGTATGCCCGACTTTAAATGAGCTACGAGCTTGGGAACTTGTTGCGTAGTGTTGTAAAAGGTGTAGCCTGTGCTAGGTTTTGCCCACCCTCCTGCAATGCCTATATGAAATTTACGATCGGTATTGTGTTGGTAAAAAGGATAGCAGGTCATGGGAATGCTCCCATATTCGGTTTCTTGAATACTGTAGGCAACATCCCCGAAATTCTCCTTAATGTATGTTTTTATGGCATTCTCATACTCATGCTTTTCCAGAAGATCTTCCGAGAAAAGCGTGTATTCTATTAAAGCTTCGGTGTCCGAAAAAGGGAGCACGTACATAAATCGGGTATTGCCTTTTTGAGGAACGGCAAAGTCCATAAACGTAACATGATTTGCATTAAAAACCGACTGTTCGGTTTTTATTTTCCATCCTATAAAATGTTGTTGCAAAACAGGGTACTTCTTTTGTTTTAGCGGGATGGAAGCATTATACAAACTGGAAAATACCGTTTGTCCTTTATAAGTTTGAGCAGTTGTGCTAACTAGAACAGTGTTTTCTTGCTCTTCTATATGTTGGACTTCTTCTTGTGCCCAAGTAATGTTTGGGTAGGCTTTTACCTTTGGTAAAAAGTAATCGTAAAAATCGATGCCCCGTATCATTTTATAAGAATAGGGTGCAATGGATGTTGATTTTTGAAGACTTTGTCCGCCTACATAAATATTGTCCCAGGTTTTGTGGACCAAATCATCAAAGGCACCTTGTCCGTGCTCCCAAAAACACCAAGTGCGGTCGTTTTTGGTTTTATGGTCCTTGTCCAGTACCAAAATCGACTTGGAAGCAAAGAACGTATCCTTGCCTAAAGCATCCGCCAACAAAAGACCAGCAGCACCTGCCCCTATAATGATGTAATCGTACATGTACCAAAACTATGGAAATTAAGAATTGAAAATGGGGCAATAGGCTAAATATTCTATTGAAACGGATACCAAATCTTGGCCCATAGAAAGTATGGACATATTATGCTAAGTTATTAAGCCTTTATTTTGACTTTGTACAGGTGGTTGTAAATTCTTTTTTTCCACCCGAATTGGAACCTGAGGTTATAGGTTCGGTATAGGAGCCTTCCGATTCTATTTTTCTCATTTCAGTTTCTGTAATGCCACATTTTGTGAATTGGTCATCCTGACGAAGAAATAGAACATTATCGGCATCAAATGTTTGGATTACACGTTTACATTCATAACACTGCGTGGTTTCTTCGTCTTTTTCACAAGCAATCAACAACAGAAAAAAAGTTAGGCTAATTGAAATGGTTACGATTTTGGAACTCATAAGATAATTTTTCATGCAACAAACATGAATAGATTATTTATGAAATTCATTTACCTATGTAAACAGATTACTTGCTGGCAAAAAGTTTTTTTCGGATCCGGCTCAATTGGGTAGGGGTTATGCCTAAAAATTGCGCAATGTAATATTGACTTATCAGATTTTCTACTTCGGGGTATTGATTCCGAAAACGCTTGTATCTCTCATCCGCCCTCATTGTAAGGTATTCAAGTTCCCGCTGCTCCTTGCCTGCAAAGAATAGTTCTACCAGTTTACGGCTCCACTCGGAAATCTCTTTATTACTATCTATTAATGATAACCATTGGTCGTATTTTCCGCATAGGATTTCGGCACTTGTTAATGCTTGTATGTTCACATGGCTTACACTGGAAGTAGCTAAGGAAGAATAGGCCCCAATAAATGAAATCGGAGTTTTGAAAAAAACAGGTGTAAAGAGGGTTTTTGTGTATTCGATTCCATTTCCATTGGTAATATACGCTCTAAAAATTCCATCGAGAACAATACCAAAATGATTTTCCCGTCGCCCGATCAGCGCGAAATAATCCCCTCTATTAAAAGACTTTTTGTAAAAAATATTGGCTATTTGGCACCATGTCTTTTTTGAAATAGGGGATACTTGGTTCAGATATTGATGTATATATTGATGTTTGTTCGGGTCAATCGACATAACAATATGGCATTAGTTGTTCAAAAAAATGCTGTGATGTATTACTGCTTTATATGGGTTGTTTTAGAAATTAATCCCGGATTTAGGCTTTCCATCTTTTCTTTTTTAGGCAGCTAAAGAGGTTGCTACTGCGCACGGTATTACAAAAAAAAGAGTATTGATACACGCTAAGTTAAGCAAAAACAACTTTTGATTATCCTAAAAAACAGTATATCGCAACCCAAGGAACCCTCGGATGCCCTGGTTGGGTCCGTAAACATAGCTTGGATCAAAAGTAAGGGCGTAAGGGTTGTTGGGAGTTGCCATTGCATTCCCGTTGTTATCAAAAGTAACTTCTTTGTCAAAAGGGTCGTTGGCCCGTGCTATGATAAAAGGGTTACCTCGGTTAGGGGTCCAATCCAATAGGTTTTTTATACCTCCATAAAACTCAAAATTATAAAGACCCTTGTATGTAAATTGGATGTTCTGGATACTCCAGGTTGGAGAAAACTCGTTCCTTGGATCCAATTCGCCCAAAAGGGGCAATCGCATTGGGCCATATAAATTTCCCGTGTAATCCACAGTTAAATTAAGCTGATGAAAACTATACGTGAGCCCCCACGTTGCAGTGATACTTTCGGTAAGGATTTGTTGTTGGGTAATTCCATTTTCCGTGTTGCTTACATCTTGCCAAGTTGCACCTGCCATAAACTTGAGTCCATTGGGAAAAGCAATGTCTAAATTGGCACTGATTCCTTGTGATACTGATTTACCATCAAGATTATCGTAAATGATCTGATTTGGGTTGGTTTCGTAGTCGGGTAAAATAACATTGGAAAACCTTGTGAAGAATGCTGAGGCGTCAATCCCAATAAAAGTTCCATTTTCGCTATAAATTTTCTTTAAATAGTTGATGTTCACATTAACGGAACGCTCGGGTTTTAACTCTTCGGTAATAATTACTTCCCGGGCCCCGGTGAGTGCCGCATGATCTTCGGTAAATAAGTTAACTACCCGGAAACCGGTGCCTGCATTAACCCTAAAAATGTCGTTATCGGAAATCTTCCATTTGTATGCCGCTCTTGGAGTAAAAATATTCCCGTGTCGTTTATCATGATCAAATCGTAAACCCGCCAAAAAGGAATGCTTGGGTGCAAAAGTGAATTCGTCTTGAGCAAAAAGGCTGGGAATCCAAATATTATCCGCTTCGCTGGTAGCTGGGGTATTGTCGTTGTAATAATTGTATCGAACAGCGGTGCCGAACAATAGATCGTGATCGCCCACGGTTTTGTCCCATGTTAATTGCGCAAAACCTATACGTTGGTCCGCTAAATATTCTGTGTCGCCATATACCGAGTTCTGGTTATGATCGTTATAGGAAAACGACAAAAGGAATTTATCCTCAAAGGGCAACTGATACTTCCCCAGAACTTCCCATCTACGGGTGTAGATGCTTTCCCCGTATATCTCGTCCCCACCACGAAATTCTGGAGTCCATTGCATTTCGCCGCCCCAACGGTCTTCGTAGAAAAAACGCCCGGCCAAAGAGAACAACCGGTTGTTTGTTCGCTCAAAATCCCATTTTTGGAATATGGAGATACGATCTTGAAGGGTAACATCGGTAAAATTATCGTTGTTATTATCGATTGGGTTATCGTAATTGAAATAATTGACACCCAAAAGCAGCTCTGCTTTTTTGCCGATACCGATTTTGCTCCCAATATCCAAGTTGTACTCGCCCCATCCTGTGGCAAAGACATCTGCAAAAAAATCGGGGGCGTTCAACGCATTTTTGGTAATAATGTTGATCAAACCACCTACAGCTTCACTACCATAGAGCGAAGAAGCAGGTCCTTTTACGATTTCAATTTGTTCTATCAGGGAGTTTGGAATACCTGTTAAACCATACACGGTGCCCAAGCCGCTCACAATGGGCATACCATCGATAAGCACAAGGGTGTACGGCCCTTCCAATCCGTTTATGTGGATGTCTCCCGTATTGCACACATTACAATTTATCTGGGGGCGTACTCCGTTCACATTTTGTAGTGCATCAAAAATACTGGCGGTAGGATTCTTTTTTAAAAAAGTAGGGGAGTAAACCTCTACGGGAACCGGGCTTTCCAATCGGCTAACTGGCTTTAAGGTGCCCGTTACTACAGTTTCTTCAAGATTCTGTGCCGATGCTTCGAGCCGTATGTCGATGGTTTTAGATTCGTTTTGACCCAAACTGATCTTGGTTTGATATGGCAAATACCCCAACGAGGTTACTAATAATACATAACTCCCGGGCGGAATATTTGTCAGCTCATACAGGCCATCTATATCGGTTGCAGTACCCTTTTGGGTTCCTTTCAGCAGAATATTTGCCAAGGGCAAGGGCTCTCCGTTATCCGTAACCTTTCCTTTTATGGATGTGTTTTGAGAAAACCCCAACGTTCCGAGTAATCCAGCAATGCACAAAATGAGATATCTGTTCATGAATTTACACTTGAGTAAATTAAAATTTAGACAAAACTAAAAATAGATTTTGTCAAATAAAAATGTATTTTTGAAAAAATTTTTTTGATGACCCGATCGGAAGAAAACGATATAAAGACGATATACCATTTGGGTGGTAGAGGTTCCAAGTCCATTAGTACCAATTCAATTGCGGAACAAATGGAAACCAAGCCCTCTTCGGTAACCGATATGGCTAAAAAACTATCCGATAAAGGACTGGTGCACTATGTAAAATATCAAGGGGTGTCACTTTCTGAATTTGGAGTAAAAACGGCACTGTCCATTATTAGAAAACATCGTTTATGGGAAGTGTTTTTGGTAGAAAAGCTGGATTTTACCTGGGACGAGGTACACGAAGTCGCCGAACAACTGGAGCATATTAAAAGTGAAAAATTAATAGATAGGCTCGATGCTCTTCTTGATTTTCCAAAGTACGACCCGCACGGAGACCCCATACCCGCTAAAAATGGCGAATTTCAGGAAAGGGACAAACAATTGTTGAGCGAATTGTCTGTGGGAGCCCAAGGAGTTTGTGTCGGGGTAAAAGATTCGTCAGTACCGTTTCTAAAGTTTTTGGACAAGAATAAAATAGCTTTGGGAAACACGATTAAAGTACTGGATAAGGAAGATTTTGATAATTCCCTTCGAATTTTAATGGAGGGGAACGAAATGCGCATATCACATCAAATAGCATCAAATTTATTTGTAAAAAAGAATAGCTAATGGAAGTAATAATCGAATATTTTAAAAGCATTGACCCAATTTTAGCGGCACTTTATGCCACATTGTTCACATGGGGACTTACTGCTGCAGGGGCTGGTCTGGTTTTTTTGTTTAAAAGTCCAAATAGGGCCCTGTTGGATGGAATGTTGGGTTTTACCGGAGGTGTAATGGTAGCGGCCAGTTTTTGGAGCCTTTTGGCACCAGGTATTGAAATGAGCCCTGGCGATGGTTTTGTTAAAGTAATTCCGGCAGCTGTGGGCTTTTTAATGGGTGCTGCGTTTATTTTTGGGTTAGATAAGATTTTGCCGCATCTCCATATCAATTTTAAAATGGACGAGGCAGAAGGGGTGAAGACGCCTTGGCACCGTACCACTCTATTGGTTTTGGCCATTACTTTGCACAATATTCCCGAAGGATTGGCGGTCGGGGTTTTGTTTGGTGGTGTAGCTTCAGGCTTTGAGGGCGCTACCATTGGCGGGGCAGTTGCTCTGGCTTTGGGTATTGGACTGCAAAACTTCCCTGAAGGATTTGCCGTAGCGGTACCTATGCGTAGGCATGGCCTAAGCCGAAGAAAAAGCTGGATGTACGGTCAGGCTTCTGCAATTGTGGAACCCATTGCAGGTGTATTGGGAGCTTGGGCCGTATTGACCTTTGAGCCTATTCTGCCCTACGCACTTGCATTTGCAGCAGGAGCAATGATCTTTGTGGTGGTGGAAGAGGTTATTCCCGAAACACAACAGGACAAATACACCGATATCGCCACAATGGGCTTTATCGGTGGATTTATAATTATGATGACTTTGGACGTTGGGCTTGGTTGATAGTTATCCTCCGATCAAATCAAAAACTCCTTTGGTCAAAAACTGATCGGTTTCGTTTAGTTCCGATGCAAATATTTCAGTGTAACCATCGAACGTGCTACCATGTTTTACCGAAACGCGTTCAAAAACATGGTTGCCATTTTGTTGGTCCACTAATCTAAGTACATAAAAACTGCCCTCGGATTCGGTCATTGCCTCTTCGGGCAGTGATAAATTTTGGGCGGTGTCCGTCATAATAATAGCTTCTACGAACATGCCCGGCAGAAAGTTCGCTTCATCTTCGTTCTCTAAATGACCATGGACCCTAATTGTACGTTTTTCGTTGTCTATGGATTTTCCGACTAAATATACCTTGGCATTGAAAGCTTTTTCCGAAGCCTCAGGAATTCGGAACTGAATCATTTGATCCTTCTTTACCTTTAGAATATCCTTTTCAAAAACGGTAAGTTCCAAATGGACATGGTCGTTATCTATAATCTCCAAGATTTCCGTAGCAGGGGAAACAAAACTTCCTTTGGCCACGTTCATTTTGGTAACACTGCCCGAAATTGGGGCGTATATGGAAGCTTGGGAGGTAATGTTGCCCTGTTCCACCTTGCTGGGCGAAATGTTCAGCATTTGTAATTGCTCTTTTAACCCTCGGTAACGGGCCTTGGCCGTTTCGTAATTGCTCTTGGCCTGAAGGTAATTTTTTTGTGAAGCAATTTTTTCTTCAAAAAGGGTTTGGTTCCTTTCAAATTCTGATTTTAAAAAATCCAATTGATTAAAAACCTCAAGATAATCCTGCTGCATCTGTACAAATTCCTGATTTTCCAATGTAATCAATAATTGACCCTTTTTTACTTGGTCTCCGATCAATAAAGAGGTGTTTTTTACGAAACCACCCATAAAAGCAGTGATACTGGCACGGTTCTCTGGCGGAACGTCTATCATTCCCGAAGTCTCTACGATTTTCGGAAAGGTTCTTTTCTCCATGGTCCCTAATTTAAAAACGTTGGATTGAAACTGCTCCTGCGTTACTATTATTCCAGATGTCTCCTCTTGTGCTTCGGAATCCAATTCAGATTTGTTCTTGTTGCCACATCCCATCAAAAGAAGTAAAGTTACAGTGATTGAAAATATATGTTTCATTGTTATAATGTTATGGTCAAATAATTAATGGCTATTACAGTTTGATTGTATTGGTTAAGGACATCCAAATAGTTGAGTTGGATGTCGTATGCGTTTTCCAAGCTTTGGATGTATTGGAAAAAATCGATTTCCCCATTCTGAAAATTTCCAGTGGCCGCTTTCAGGATTTGGTCGGAAAGTAGGCCGCCCTCTTCTTCGTAGTAGGAGAGTTCCTTGGTTTGCTGTTCCAATTGCCCCAATAAGGTTCTATACCGTTGGTTCATGGCCACGGTAATTTCCGTATTCTCCATCTCCGTTATTTTGGTACGTATTTTAGAAGATTTTACTCTGCTACTGTGCCCAAAAAAGAAAATAGGAATACGAACCCCCAATTGGATGCCGTAGAGCGATGTTCCCAGATTGTTGTTAGTGCCCTGAAAATATTCAAGGCTTAGATCAGGAAGCAACCTGTTTTCCTCCAAGCTTTTTTCTGCATTGCTCATTGCTTGGCGGTTATCCAAAAATGAAGCTTCGGCCGGCATTATTCCTTGTTGGTTGAGCACTTTGAGCTTTTCCGGCTTTTCGGTTAAGATCGATAGCGTATCCTCGGACTGTACCAAACTCATGATTTGGCCATGAGTAGTTAAAATTTGTTGTTTTAACTTGGAGTAGGTGTTGGCAATCTGACGTTGCTTTGCCGTGGCAGTGACCTTTTCGAGATAATTGGTTTCCCCCAGTTCAAAACGCCTGTTGGCCGCGTGGGCAAATTTTTTGTAGATACTATCCAAAGTACCGTACATTTTTGCTTTTTGCTGCAAGGTTTGATATTCGTAATACACAGTGCTCAGTGACTGGAAGAGTTGCTTTTTCTTGATTTCAAAAGAAGACTTTTGAAGCTCATGATTGGTTCTCTGCAGTCTATTTTTTGCGCCATACACTGTAGGGAACTCGAACTGTTGCTGCGCACCAAAAACCTTTAAGGGTTCCTCGTTTAGAGCAAGGTTATTTTCATCATATTGATAATAGATATCTGTTTTGTCAAATTCAAAAGCTGTTCCCTTAAGTGTCTCAGCTTGCTCCACCATTAAAGCGCCAGCTTGTATCCCTTTGTTGTTTTCTAGGGAAAGAACCATTAAGTCTTCCAGATTTAACTTGGTTTGAGAAAAACCAGAAGCAGTCATCAAAAGTAATAACAGGGCAAGCACCTTCTTTTTAGGTTTGCCTTCTTTTCTTCTTTTTTTCATACCATTAAACTTGATATTATTTGCATAGGCATATAAAACAGGCAATACTACCAAAGTAAGTATGGTAGCTGTTACCAATCCCCCGATAACAACGGTAGCCAAGGGTCTTTGTACCTCCGCACCCGCATTGGTGGAAACCGCCATGGGCAAGAAACCTAGCGCTGCGGCCGATGCGGTCAGTAAAACGGCGCGGAGCCTATCTTTGGTGCCCTGTTTGATCAGCGCCTCCATCGAGTCAAAATCTTTTTCTTTAAGATCCTTAAAATGCTCGATCAGTACAATACCGTTGAGTACCGCAATACCAAAAAGTGCAATGAACCCCACACCGGCAGAAATACTAAAAGGCATATCCCTTAACCATAACAATAGAACACCACCAACGGCGGAAAGAGGAATGGCGGAGAAAATAAGCAAAGCTTCCTTCACGGATCCAAAAGCAAAATACAGCATAATAAAGATCAGCAATAGTGCTATGGGCACTGCGATCATTAAACGGGCTTTGGCATTTTGTAGGTTTTCAAACTGGCCGCCATAGGTGATTATATATCCTGGAGGCAAAGAGATGTTGTTATTGATCAATAATTGCACATCATCAACTACGGATTGTAAGTCACGGTTCCGCACATTGATTCCTACTACGATTCTACGTTTGGTATCGTCTCTGGAGATTTTGGCCGCTCCTTTTTGATAAGTGATTTCGGCCAGCTCACTCATCGGAATTTTACCTCCGTTGGGGATATCCACATAAAGATTTCTTAGGTTGGAAATATCTTGGCGGTTGGCTGCATCCAATCGAACTGCCATATCAAATTGTCGCTCACCTTCAAAAACACTCCCCACAATTTTACCGGCAAATCCCATCGCGATCATTTCGTTGAGGTCGGCAATGTTTAGCCCATGGCGGGCAATTTTTGCCCGATTGAAGGATACGTTCATCTGCGGGAGTCCCTCGACTTTTTCTACGGTAATGTCGGATGCTCCTTCCACATTTTGGATGAGGTCTTTGATTTCATTGGCTTTCTTGTTCAATGTTTCTAGATTATCCCCAAAAATTTTGATGGCAATATCGGCACGAACCCCAGTAATCAACTCATTGAAACGCATCTCGATGGGTTGGGTAAATTCAACCTCCATACCTGGGATTATAGAAAGGGCTTCTTTGAATTTGTCGGCCAGTTCATCCTTGGTTTCCGCAGATACCCATTCATTTTTGGGTTTCAGGGAGATTATAACATCACTCTCCTCCATCGACATAGGATCGGTGGGTACCTCCGCGGCCCCGATACGACTCACTACTTGCTTTACTTCGGGAAACTGATCTAATAATATTTGTTCGATTTTGGTAGTGGTTTCCACGGTTTTGGCCAAGGAAGTTCCTGTTTTTAAAACAGGCTGAATTACAAAATCACCTTCGTCCAAGGTAGGTACAAATTCACCTCCCATGGTCGAGAACAACAAAATGGCTCCCGCTAACAAGGCTGCGGCAATGGAGAGCACTAATTTTTTACTGCTCATGGCCCATTCAATTATGGGCTCATACTGTTTGTTTATCCAGTTGACCAAGCGAGTGGAGATACTTTTCTCTGATTCCTTAGAAGGTTTTAAAAACAAGGCAGATGCCACAGGCACATAGGTAAAACAGAGTAAAATGGCTCCCAGTAGGGCAAAACTGAAGGTCAATGCCATTGGTTTGAACATTTTGCCTTCTACACCGCTCAAAGATAGAATGGGGATAAACACGATTAAAATGATCAACTGTCCAAAAACGGCCGAGTTCATCATTTTGGCAGCTCCTTTTAGTGTAACGTCATCTTTAATGGACTGTATCTCATTTTTGCCCAAATTGGCAATTTCTGTCTTCTTTTGGGTGATTTGAAATGCGATATATTCCACAATTATAACTGCTCCGTCGATAATAATACCAAAATCGATAGCACCAAGGCTCAACAAGTTGGCATCTACTCCAAATATGTTCATTAGGGTAAGAGCGAACAGCAAGCAGAGCGGGATCACTGATGCTACAACTAGGCCAGACCGCCAGTTGCCCAATAATAAAACCACAACAAAAATTACGATCAAACAACCCAGTACTAAGTTTTCAGTAACGGTAAACGTTGTTCTTCCAATCAACTCGCTTCGGTCCAAAAATGGATTTATGTAAACACCCTCTGGCAACGATTTTGAAATAGCGGCAACTCTTTCCTTAACGGCTTCGATTACGCGTTTGGAATCGGCATCTTTCAGCATCATAATTTGACCAAGTACTTTTTCACCTTCACCATTACCGGTAATGGCCCCAAATCTTGGGGCACTTCCAAATCCAACTTTTGCAACATCCTTTATATAAATAGGAATGCTGTTCCTTGTAGTGACAACGATGTCTTCAATGTCTTTAAGACTACCGACCAAACCTTCACCACGAATAAAATAAGCTTGGTTTACCTTTTCAATATAACCACCGCCAGAAATGCTATTGTTCATTTCCAAAGCTGTGAACACTTCTTTGGCTGTTATGTTGAAAGCATTGAGTTTTTGGGTTTGAATGGCAACCTCATACTGTTTAAGATGACCGCCCCAGGTATTTACCTCAACAACACCGGGAATACCCGAAAGTTGACGTTTAACGATCCAATCCTGGATGGTTCTTAACTCGGTGGATGAATATTGATCTTTATACTCGGGTTCCACATCCAAAATGTATTGGTAAATTTCGCCCAAACCAGTGGTGATCGGACCCATTTCTGGAGTTCCAAAGCCCTCTGGGATTCGACTTGATGCAGATTTGATTTTTTCGGCAATCAATTGTCGGGGCAAGTAAGTGCCCATATCGTCTTCGAAAACGATGGTGACCACTGACAAACCGAACTTTGAAACCGAACGGATTTCTTTTACGCCGGGTAAGTTGGCCATTTCCAGTTCCACAGGATAGGTAACAAACTGTTCCATATCTTGGGTGGACAGGCTATTGGAAGTGGTTAATACCTGAACTTGGTTGTTGGTTACATCGGGTACGGCCCCAATGGGTATTTGTGATAGAGAGTATAGGCCCACAAGGGCTATGGCTGCTGTAAATAGTAGAACAATAAACTTGTTCTTAATACTAAAGTGTATAATTTTTGAAAACATGATTCATAGAAAATAATAGCATTATTAAAATGGAATAAGGCTGGATGAAAAGTGTTCAGCTATGCTGAAATACTATGAATTATGCGTGTTTGGGCGGTTGGAACGGGCTATCGTCCCAAATGTGCGAGTAGGAGATTTGATAATGAAAATTACCTTTAACAACAAGCGCTATTTCTGAACTTGCTTCTATAAAATTGTTGGAGTCCACTACGAATACCAGATTTTGGGCGCAGGGAGATTGATTCTGAAAAGGTAATTTTTCGTGTTCCTTCTGTTCTTCTTTGTGCTTTTCACTGTGCGACTCTTTAAGTGCACCATAATGTTTGGAAACAAATACCATAAAGCTATCGCCATATTCCTCATTGTGGAATTGGTAGTGCTCAACTAAATCTCCAAGTTCCACCAAATCCTTTAAATGAATATTGGCTCCTTGGAGTAAGATAAGCAAGGAAACCCCTATGGTAATTAATTTGTTCATCCTAACTACGTAAAATTACGAAGAATACGTAGTAGGATGAACAAAGTTCTTTAATTTAGAATGAGTCTGATTATTTAATAGTCGCTAAAACCTATTGGGTTTCAATAACTGATATTCCATTGTCTTTTAAAATCTGATTGATCTTTGGAAACTCTTTCTGCATCACGCTTTTTAGTTTGGCCATATGACAGTCCAATTCTGCAGTAAGCTCATCATAAAAAGACCAAACCGTTGCATATTTTGAACCTTTCTAAAAAATACGTTGTGGCTTATTGAGAAAAACTCAAAAGCTAAGTTCTTCGAGAATCTCTCCATAATCGTATTGCAGATCTTCATGGAGCCCAGGGATTTTTTTGCCTATGTATTCCAGTTGACGGATATATAAATTTTTTAAAGTGGTGTTCTGGTTGATGGAGGGTCGAAAAGACTTCAACTTTTCACAGAAATAAAGAAGCAGTTCAACTTCGGTAGCTTTGTCTCCCGAATAACGAATGTACTTTTTGATGGTGCGTAGGATCTTTCGAACACTTTTCTTAATGTAGAAATAACTATTGACGTTGATTTCGGCAAACATTTGGTCCACCTCTTCTTTTACCGCTTCAATGTACCCTTCCTCACTGTCCGATTCAAATAGCAGGTAGGTCAGTAATTCCTTGTTCTCTTTTTTGAACCTGGCCAAGCGCAAACAGAGCTGTGTTAGGTCTTCTTGTGATTTGAATTGGAGTTCTTTTTTTAGTTGGGCAATGGTAGCAGCTTTCATAATAAACTATCTTAAATAAGATGCTCCATTTACATCGATGATGGTTCCAGAGGAATAAGCCGCTTCTGCCGACGCCAAGAACAAAATGGCGTGGGCCACTTCTTCCGGTTGGGCCATTCGTTTAAATGGAGATTCACGAAGCAAATTTTCCCTTTCAACAGGGGTAAGGGTTTCTTTGGCCATTTCGGTCTCTGTAAATCCTGGTGCAACAACCCCAACATAAATGTTGTGCGGCGCCAATTTTTTGGCCAAGGATTGACTCATGGAATTCAAAGCAGCTTTGCTGGCACCATAAGCGGGTTTTGTGGGTTCTCCACGAAAAGCTCCACGGGAGGATACGCTAACAATATGTCCGCCACCAGTTTTAATCATGGCTTTAGCTCCCCAATAGCACAAGTTGGCAACAGCAAACAAGTTAGTTTCAAAGGTTTTTTCCCAAGCATGCGTCCAATGGTCAAAATCTACGTAATCTATTTCATGAAAAATGGAAATCCCAGCATTGTTCACCAACACATCCAAACGTCCAAATTCAGCTATAAAATCATTGATCAAGGCTTCGGATTCTGTTTTTTGTGAAATATCCTTCTTAAAAAGTTGATGCCCCTCCCCTGGTAATTCTGCCATGGTCTGTTGGGCAACTTCATCATTGCTTCGGTAATTGATGCCCACTTTAGCTCCTTTTTTGGCAAAGGCCATTGCCGTTGCTTTTCCGATACCTCGAGAGGCACCTGTAACAAGCACATATTTGTTGGTGAAATCCATTATTGTTGGGTTTGTACAAAGGTCAACCTTAATTCACAATTCTAAAAATTAATCCAGTTTGGGTTTTATTTCCGAAGATATCATTTGGTGAATGGTTCGATTTCTTATTAAGGTGTTTTGGTAATAAAATAAGATACCATTGATTAAAAATCGTTTTAAGTCTATAGCGTTCAAGATAAAAATTTCCTCGTCTTTGCTCATACTACTTTTGGAACCTTTAAATATGCCTCCTTCAATCTCCAGTAATTTTGGGCCAATGGTTTGTCGCGTATAAGTTTCGTCTGCGGCCAATTGTTGGTTGGTATAGTTGTTTAGATCGTTATAATAATTGAACAATGAATCCACGATGGATTGGTTTGAAATCAATTCCAATTTCCCTGTTGAAATCAAATTATCGAAAGTGGATGTTTGGGGTTGAAATCTAAATAGGCCGATAAGTGAACGGAACATATTTTCGTTCGTGAATTCTTTGAGTTTTTTATCTCGCAGTAGAACTTCTAAACTAGTCAAACTGTCCAGGGTGAAATTCAATTGTCGCATTCTATTGCTTAAATAAACAGTGTCCTGAACCAGATTAACCTGCAATTTATTTAAATAAAACTGCTCTTCATTTTTATTGTTTTTTTCTTGGTTCCAAGTGTTGATTTGCAAGGCCAACAATATCCCAATAACTACAAGAATAATTTCACCAATGGCATAAAACAAGTATTTGGAGAATCGGTTTTGGGAAAGCAGTGCTTTTCTGATTTTTCTGAATATAGTTGGCATGGTCAGTGGTTTGTTTAAAGATAACAACTTCGAACACAATATTATATGGAATATGTGGTTGTTGTATTAATTAGCTTCCTTTGCAATAGGATTTTTTAATGTGCAATCCGATATTCGAGAATTACTATGGGAATTAAAAAAAGACATTGGCTGTGGAACATCCTCATTATTCTTACACTGATTGTTTGTTCGATCGCCTTTGTGGCCCATTACAAGAACTGGCACAAGATTGAAGATGGAAACCTAAAGGTTTTAACGGGTATTTATTATCAAAAAATAGCTCTGTCCGAAATGGATAGTGTATTGTTGGTAGATAAACTGCCCGAAATGGAACGTTCCAGTGGGTTTTCATGGAAAGAAAAGGAAAAAGGGGTTTTTAATGATTCCTTGACCAACTCCAAGGTTTATGTTTTTGTGGATGATCTCTATCAACAAAAAATAAAAGTGGTACATCACGATACTTTGAAATTATACATGAACCTAAAGGATAGTCTAAAAACCCAAGAATTATTTGCACTTTTGCGTACTGAATTGATGAATCAACAGGAAACTGCGAAAGGACTCCAATAAGTATGAAAAGGTTTTTGTTTTTATTCCTATTACCTGTTGTGGGCTTTTCCCAGAATACTTTGTCGGTTCAGGTGAACAATGTAAAATCCCAAAAGGGAAAGGTTAGCGTTGCAGTTTATGATTCCAATGAAGGGTTTTTATCCTTTGACCAAGTCTTGAAAACGAAAAGTGTGGTGGCCGACCAGGGTAGTGTTGTGCTACATATTTCCGACCTTCCTTCTGGTGAGTATGCTTTGGCCGTTTTCCACGATGAGAACGATAACGGAAAGTTGGACACCAATTGGTTGGGCATCCCAAAAGAGAAGGTGGCGTTTTCCAATGCCAAGATGAAGACTTTTGGGCCTCCAAAATATCAAGAGTGTGCATTTAGAATGGAGTCCGACCACGAAATCCATATTGATTTTTAAACAAACCTAAAAAACTATGGAAACAATTTTTATGGCCCAATTAATGGGTGCCCTATATGGGTTATTGGCAGTAATTTTTGGTGCCTTTGGCGCCCATGCACTAAAAAAGAAATTGACCCCTGAACTGTTACATAGTTTTGAAACAGGGGTCAAATATCAAATGTACCATGCTATTGTGTTGTTGATCTTAGGATTTAATCTGAGTTTTGATTCGTCCTTGGATAGCGTGGTGGTCAATTGTTTTATTTTTGGAACACTTTTGTTCTCGTTCAGCATTTATGCACTCTGTTTGGGAGCTGCAAAAGGCAACAAACCTCGTTTTCTGGGGCCTGTGACTCCTATAGGAGGTTTGCTGTTGGTCGTGGGTTGGTCGTTGTTGCTCTATTCCTTTGTTTCCAATCAGGTTTAAAGGCGTAAGTACATATTCCCGTTTATGGTATTCAATTTTAGACGGTGGGTGGCGTTGTCAAAGCTGCCTTCCACTTTTTGGCCCACATATCGGTCGGAAACGGTAAGGTTCATACCCTCATCGGCATAGATGCTACCGTGAATGGTTTCGGCGACCAATCTGGAATTTTTCATTACCAGATCTATTTCTCCATTAATGGTTCCTAGATCCATATCCCCATTATATTTTTTTATATCGATATCCCCATTGATCAGATCAGCGGTAAAATCACCCTCAATAATTTCCGATGTAAGGTCGCCATTAATGCTGCTAACCTTAAGGGTTGCTCCTTTGGGAACATAAAGTACATAGTTGAACTCGTAGGTATCTCCTTCAAAATAATAACCCTTTTTGTCCGGGCGTGTTTTCTTCCATTCGGCTTTAAAGGCATCAAACACATCCTCTACATTGGAAACGATGCTTAAGAAACTGCTGCTCTCATCAATATCAAGTTTAAATTTGTCCAGATATTTTCCATCTTCAATACTGATATCGGCTTTAAAATAAACGGTGGATTTTTCCCAGGTCTTTACCTCGATGTTGTTGGCAAACTTCACATCCAAATCAATGGATTGGCCTGAATAATTAAAGCTTTTTTCAATGACTTTTTGTGCGGAGAGGGATAGTGTTGCCAGTCCCACAAAGGCTGTGATGATTAATTTTTTCATGACTGTTCGATTTTTGATTTTAATATGTAATTGATGTTTTGTCATCTTGAGCCTTTCGACTTCGCTCAAGACAAGCTCCATTAAAAGATGAATACATCTCGACTGCGCTCGACGATGTGATACTTTAGTTTATTTTTTTCTTAGATACATGTTCCCGTTGGTGGATTTCATGGAAATCTTGACCCCTCCTCCGTTGATGGATGCTTTAATATCCCGCCCCAATATGGACTTTAGCCCTTTCTTGTCCTCGGCTTTTACATCAAAGTCGGTATAGACATTGCCATTAATGGTACTCAAGGCTAAGTTGGCCGGGGTATTGGCAGGAAGACTAACATCTACGGCCCCATTGGTGGAATAGAGGGAAATAGGGGAGTTCTGGGTTATTTTTCCGAAAACGACTTCCATTTCACCGTTCAACGAATTAGCTGTTACTGGGCCGTTTATGTTCAATATTTTTACACCTCCGTTGAGTTGTGCATCCGCTTCTATTTCACCAGAAAAGCCATCGATTTCGATATCTCCGTTCCATGTGCTTTTTACTGCAATATTTTGTGAAGCGGGCAGATAAATTTCGGCCCCTTTGCTCTTTCTTAAATTGTACACGATCAAAGTGTTGCCATCTTGGACTACGGAGAATCCAACATTGGTGTTGTCGGTGCCGCCTTCGCCTACCAGTTTTAATCCCTTGGCGCGTTCCGGGGCTTTGACCTCCGGGCCGGATTTGATCAGGAGCTCGTTGGTATTATGGGTTTTGACCGTAATATCCGTTTTGGATTCAATTTTTACCCATTCGATTCCGTTGAGTGATTTGGTGTAATCGGATTGCGCGTTGGCAATGGCACCCACAAATAGGGCCATTAGAATAATTGTGAATTTTCTCATGATTTTCGCTTTTTGATGTTTAAGATATACTTGGCAATACTGCCCTGATTTGTTCTTTTATAAAGGGTTGTGTGTCGTCTTTTTCCAATAATTTTTTCATGGGTTCGGCCGCCTTTTTCTCTTGTATCTGAACCAATGCTTGAATGATGGAGACTTGTATGCTGGGGTTCTTTTCTTTTTCCAATACCTCTATAAATGTATTTTTTACGGTTTCGGAAGAAGTAAATTTCACCAATGCCTCAAAGGCGGTCATTCGAACATTGTCGTTTTCGTCGTAGAGTAAACGATTGCTCAAAGCTTGGATAATGGCTTCATCCGGCTGTTCAAATTCCTCAATAAAATTTACTCCTTGGATCCGCTTACTGGCAGACTGATTTTCCATGAGAGAAAGCATGGCCGTTTGTTTCATTTGATTGGTCTCGTTTTGCAACTGTGCAATGTCCTCGTTCACTTTTCGCTGTTGAAAAAGACTTCCCATCTGGAATGCTGCCACCAATAGGGCAATGCTGGCCGCTATCTTTAGCACATTTCCTGCCCAGGTGGATGATGCTTTGGACCCCAACTGTACCACTTTGCCCTGTTCTGCTTTTTCTTGCTCAAGAACTTGTTCAAATCTTGACTTTAACCTATCCGAGGGAACGAGAACACTTTGGTCCATTACCTGTAAAAAGGTTTTCATTTCCTCTACTTCTTTTTTGAAGTCTTCGGATTGCTCAAGGTACTGTTCAAACCTGTTTTTTTCAGATGGGTTTAATTTGCCGTCCAGATAATCCGGGATTTGGTCATAAAATTGATTATTGTCCATGGCTATATATTTTCTAAATAGATATTCTTCAGTTTTTTTAAGATTCTGCACACTTTGGTTTTTACTGCTCCGGGAGTGCTTCCCATTATTTGGGCAAGGTCGTCGTATTTGATTTCCTGATAACGGTTCAATATAACCAGTTCCCTATCGTAAGGATCAAGTTTGCTCAGGGCATATTGGAGGTGGGCATTGTTTTCTGTGGCATTATTTTCTTCCTCCACCACTTTGTAGGCCAAGACCTCGATATCATCATGGGCTTTATGGTTTCTTGTGTAATGTGTTTTAAGGCTGTTCCTTGCAATGGTGAACATCCAGGACAAGAAAGACCCATTGTTGTACGAGTGCCGATACTTGATCAATTTGTAAAAAACATCTTGTGTAAGATCTTCTGCCAACATACGATCTCCCGACATTTTGTATAGAAAATTATACACATGTTTATGGTGTCGGTCAAAAAGCTCCTTGAGTAAATCCAAGTTGCCCTCGGATACTTTTTGCATGATCATTTCATCTGAAATTGTTTCCAAATGCTGCTTTTTTAGTTGGCGTTTGTCTTATATAGTCAAGAAATTACAAAAGGTTACAGAAAGGGGATAAAAAAAATAAAAAATTGTTTAGAGTAGAGGTGAGGAGTTGAAAAATAAGATGCAAGAATGCCACTCCGAGTATAGTTGAAGATATACCAGACTAAAAGTTAAGGTCTCGACTGCGCTCGACCTGACAAATAAATTCAGAAGTTGCTAACTGCAACCACAGTTGTCACTTCCGCAGGAATTGGAATTGTTTTTTCCTTTATTAAAAAGTGATTTTGGAATAAAGAATTTCCAAATAAGATAGCCTGCTGCGATTACCAAGGTTCCGTATGCCAATATTTGTTGAATCATTCTACAGTTATATTAGGATTTGGTAGGCTATTAAAGCAACAATGTAGGCAAAAACGCTCATAAAGCCTAGTTGGATCATAGGCCACTTCCATGAATTGGTTTCCCTTTTTACAATGGCGAGTGTACTCATACATTGCATGGCAAAGGCATAAAATAACATTAACGAAATACCGGAGGCCAAGTTGAACAATGGTTTTCCGGAATCATCCAGTTCGGCGGCCATCCTGTTTTTAATGGTTTCCTCCTCATCGCTACCAACACTATATATTGTGGCCAAAGTTCCAACGAATACTTCGCGGGCGGCAAACGATGTCAATACTGCGATCCCAATTTTCCAATCGTAACCTAAAGGTTTTACAATGGGCTCAAAGGCCTTCCCAGCCTGGCCAATGTACGAATGTTCCAATTTATGACTGGCGATTTCTTGAGCTATGGCCCTTTCGGAAAGTTCGGATGTTAAGACCTTTACGGAATCCTGGATCGCTTTTGGCGCCATTCCTTCGTTCATAGCCGTTTCGCGATAAGATGCTATATTGTTCTGGATATAATTTTTACTGTAGGTGCTCAAGCCTTGGGTTTCGATTCTTTCGGTAACAATGTTTTCGGCATTTTTAAAATCATCGGAATAACCGTTGGAGCCCAAAAACCATAAAACTATGGAAATGGCCAGAATGATCTTACCGGCGCCTAAAACAAAGCTCTTTGTTTTTTCGACCACTGTGTACCCCACGTTTTTTAGCAACGGTAAACGATAGGTGGGCATTTCTATCATGAAGACAGATTTGCTTCTTATTTTTAGGATTTTGTTCAATACCATTGCGGATAAAAGAGCCATTCCAAAGCCAATAAGGTACAATAGCATTAAGGTCAATGCTTGATAACTAAGCCCTATAAAGCTTCCTTCTGGAATTACCAATGCAATCAAAATTAAATATACAGGGAGCCTAGCAGAGCAGGTGGTGAAAGGTGTAACCAAGATAGTGATGAGTCTTTCCTTCCAGTTTTCGATGGTTCGAGTGGCCATGATCGCAGGGATGGCGCAAGCATTGCCAGAAATCAATGGAACAACACTTTTACCGCTGAGTCCAAAAGGCCTCATGAGCTTGTCCATTAAAAAGACCACACGGCTCATGTATCCAGATTCTTCCAAAATGGAAATGAAGAGGAACAAAAACGCAATCTGGGGTATAAAAATAACAATGCCCCCGATTCCGGCCACTACTCCCTCTGCCAATAGGTCGGTGAACAGTCCGGCCGGTAAAGTGTTTTTGATCCATTCCGCTGCCGAGGCAAAGCTTTCGTCGATAAAATCCATCGGGTAAGAGCTCCACTCAAAAATGGTCTGGAAAATCAACAGTAAAATGGCAAAAAAGATAAGGTAGCCAAATATTTTGTGGGTAAGGATTTTATCCAAGGTCGCGCGAAGGCCTTTGGCCGCCAAAAAATCAACCTTGTAGGTTTCCTTTAAAATATTGTTGATGAGTTGGTATCGAAGAACGGTTTCCTTATGCTGTAGCTTTTTGAGCTCATCTTTGGATTTTGTGGAAAAATCCGTGGCATCCTGAATCCGTTTTTTTTCGATGGGCATAAAATTCACATCCTGGGTGATCACCAGCCATAGTTTGTACAGATCTTCTTGTGGGAATGTTTTTTGAAGACGATCAAAATATTCCGGAGAAATTCGATTGGGATCCAGAATGGGCTTGGCCGAGATATTTTTGTAATCTGCAATAAGCTCCTTTACGTGATCGATGCCCGTATTTTTACGGGTACTTACCAAAGCAATCTTGGTGTCTAGTTTCTTCTCCATGGCCTCAATATCCAAGGAGATGCCTTTGCGGTCCATCCTGTCTGCCATGTTGATGACGAGAATGGTCGGGATCTTAAGGTCTTTTATTTGTGTGAAAAGAAGCAGATTTCTTTTCAGGTTCTCTACATCGCTGATTACCACGGCAACATCTGGATAATCCTTATCGTTTTTATTGAGAAGGAGTTCCACGACCAAACTTTCGTCCAGTGAGGTTGTATTTAAGCTATACGTACCGGGCAAATCAAGAATGTGGGCCTTAACACCTCGAGGAAGCTTGCATAGGCCTTCTTTTTTTTCTACGGTAATTCCGGGATAGTTGCCTACTTTTTGTTTAAGTCCGGTGAGTTGATTAAAAACTGAGGTTTTCCCTGTATTGGGGTTGCCGATCAAGGCTACATTTATGTTTTTGCTCATTTGGCCTTTGTTTCTTCAATAATATCCAACTCGATGAGCTCTGCCAAAGACCTTCTTATTGCGAGATGACTTCCACTGAGGTTGATATATATGGGGTCGTTCAAGGGGGCTATTTGCAAAAGTTCCACACTATTCCCGGGCAAGCAGCCCAATTCCATTAATTTAACAGGGAGTGAATGTTCGGTAAAATCCTTGATTATACCTTTTTGTCCATATTGTAAATCTGCAACGGTAGCCACTGTCTTTATTTAGAATAAATTTAATTAAGAGCAAAAATAAGTAAAAAAGGGGAACTGGAAGCGCTGTTCATGTATAAAGGTTCAGGAATTATTCTGTATAGCTGGCTTCAAGTATTTTAATGTCCTCTAAAAGGCGATCAATATCTTCCCTGTTGGTTCCATCATAAAAGCCACGGATCCGTTTTTTCTTGTCCACAAGAATAAAGTTCTCGGTATGGATCATATCAAAGGGACCACCATCACCGTCATTTTTTACAGCGAGATACGATTTTCTGGCCAACTCATAAATTTGTTTTTTATCTCCGGTGACCAAATTCCATTTATAGTCCAAGACACCTTTTTCCACGGCATACCTTTTTAATTGGGCTACTGTGTCAATTTCTGGTGTTACCGAATGGGAGAGGAGCATAATATCCGGTTTGTCCTTGATCACTTCTTGAATTTCGCCCATGTTTTTGGTCATTATGGGACAAATGGTTGGGCAGGTGGTAAAAAAGAAATCAGCTACGTAAATTTTGTCTTTGTAATTGTCTTGGGTAATGGTGTCGCCGTTTTGGTTCACCAAGGAAAAATCATTTACCCTATGATATTTTTTTGTGTAGTGCAGGGTGCTGTCCACCAAAGATTTATCGACCATGGAAGGTTGATATACCGGCAGCATTTTTTTTGGTTGTAGCGCATTGTAAAATAGGTACACGATTACCCCGGATAGAGCCAGTATTACTATGCCGAAAAGCTTGTATTTTGCAAAAAATGATCCCATAGCTACAAAATTACGGCCCAAACGGTTATTCTTCAAGGAGAAAGATCAGTTTTGTTGCTAAATCTTTCTTAAATGGTTATGGGATTAATTTTGATGTTTTTTTATAAATACCTAAAAGGTTACTTTTGTTGGTTTTAAGAAAATAATACGGATGACCCCTATAATAATAAAGACCATACAATTCTTTTTGAGTTTGTCACTTCTGATCGTGCTTCACGAGTTGGGACACTTTATCCCTGCGAAGCTTTTTAAGACCAGGGTAGAGAAATTTTATCTGTTTTTTGATGTCAAATTTTCATTGTTCAAAAAGAAAATAGGTGAAACTGTTTACGGAATTGGTTGGTTGCCCTTGGGCGGATATGTGAAAATATCCGGTATGATCGATGAGAGTATGGACAAGGAGCAAATGAAACAAGAACCCAAACCATGGGAGTTCCGCAGCAAACCGGCCTGGCAGCGTTTGATCATAATGTTAGGGGGAGTTACCGTAAACTTTGTTTTGGCGGTGGTAATTTATATTGGCATGGCCTATTCTTATGGCGAACAATATATTCCTATGGAAAGCCTAAAAGATGGGGTGTGGGTTACCGAAAAAGAGATAGGGGATAAAGTGGGCATCCAAACCGGAGATAAGATCATTGCTGTGGATGGCGAAGAGCTGAAAACGTTCAACAGTGTTTTTATTGAGTTGGTCAATGGTAACAATATCACTATTGATCGAAATGGCCAACGCATAGAAAAGGAAATTCCGATTGACTTTATTTCTACCATGATCGAAGACGAGGACAAGGTGCGTTTCTTGAGTTTTAGGGTGCCGTTTTGGGTGAACAAGGTTCCAAAATCATCGCACAATAGTGATGCCGGGTTCCAATCCAAAGATAAATTTTTGACGGTTAACGGAGTAGAGGCGGTTTACAGGGACCAAGTGATGGATATGTTGGAGGAGAACAAGGGTAAGAATATCAATATTGTGGTGCAGCGTGCCGATGGAACGCAGGCCGATCTTGTGGCACATGTAAACGAAGAGGCCAAACTCGGATTGGAAATTGGCGGATATACCATGGACGATTTGCAGGAAGAGGGCTTTTTAAAGGTTGAAACTGAAAAATACACCTTTTTGGAAGCTATTCCAGCAGGAATTAATAAAGGTATATCCACGTTGGGGAGTTATGTAAAGCAGCTTAAAAAGATATTTAATCCAGAAACTGGAGCTTACAAAGGGGTAGGTGGTTTTGCCGCTATTGGTGGAATGTTCCCCGATACTTGGGACTGGCCTGCATTTTGGGCAACAACAGCATTTATATCCATTATTTTGGCCTTTATGAACATTTTACCCATTCCGGCACTGGATGGAGGTCACGTAGCCTTTTTGTTGTACGAAATGGTAACTGGACGTAAACCGAGCGACAAGTTTTTGGAGTATGCTCAGATGATAGGTTTCTTTATATTGATCGCTTTATTGTTGTTTGCCAATGGTAACGATTTATATAAATGGCTTTTTAAATAGAAAAGGA
>JAAEZN010000009.1:56753-57239 GCA_018222835.1 Algicola sp.
CAATTTTTTTGTTTGTGGTGTAAAAAAGAATCCATTATATTTGCACCCGCTTAAGGTAAAATATTCCTCCTTAGCTCATCCCGATAGCTATCGGGAGGTTAGAGCAAGATGGAAAAGTTCTTAAAAATTTGGATTCGGTTTATATAATTTATTCTAAAAAATTAGATAAATACTATGTTGGAGAATCAAACGATGTTGATTTGAGACTGTTTCAACATAATAGTGGTTTTTATAAGAATAGTTATACGGCCAAGATTGATGACTGGAAAGTATATTTGACAATTGCTTGTATTTCAAGAAGTCAATCTAGAAAAATTGAATCGCATATAAAAAAGATGAAAAGTAGGAAGTATATCGAGAATTTGAAAAAGTATCCCGAGATTGTTTCCAAACTTTTAGAGAAATATAATTAAATATTCCTCCTTAGCTCAGTTGGTTAGAGCATCTGACTGTTAATCAGAGGGTCCTTGGTTCGAGCCCAAGAGG
>JAAEZN010000102.1 GCA_018222835.1 Algicola sp.
ACCCATCACTATGAAATCTTGGGAGGCTACAACTACCAAGGCGATACCGAAAAGGTACTTCTTGGATTGGGATTTAAAAGGGAGGATTTTGATAAACTAACAGGTACTTTTTCCGGTGGGTGGCGCATGCGGATCGAACTGGCTAAATTATTGTTGCAAAGCAACGACGTACTTTTGCTCGATGAGCCTACCAACCACTTGGATATTGAGTCGATTATTTGGTTGGAACAGTTTCTGCGCAATTTTCCAGGTGCCGTAGTGATTGTTTCCCACGATAAAATGTTCTTGGACAACGTGACCAATAGGACCATCGAAATTTCTTTGGGAAGAATTTACGATTACAACAAGCCTTACTCGCAATTTTTAGTGCACCGAAAAGAAATTAAAGAGCAACAGTTAAGTGCCCAAAAGAACCAAGAAAAACAAATTCAGCAGACCGAGCGATTAATCGAGAAGTTTAGGGCAAAATCCAGTAAGGCTTCCATGGCGCAATCCTTGATTAAAAAACTGGATAAAATGGATCGTATTGAGGTAGATGAAGAGGACAATAGCGTAATGAACCTGAGATTTCCGGTTTCCGTGAATCCCGGAAAGGTTATAGCGGAGTTGGACGGAATTGCCAAAAGTTATGGTCCCAAAAAAGTACTGAAAGGCATAGATCTTTTGGTAGACCGCGGTAGTAAAACAGCTTTTGTGGGTCAAAATGGACAGGGAAAAACCACTTTGGCCAAAATTATGGTGGGCGAACTAGATCATCAGGGCCACCTAAAAATGGGACATAATGTCCAGTTGGGCTATTTTGCACAAAACCAGGCCGAATATTTGGATGGTAACAAAACCGTACTGGATACCATGATCGATGCGGCGAATGAGACCAACCGAAGTAAGGTAAGAGATATATTGGGATCCTTTTTGTTCAGGGGAGATGAGGTAGAAAAATATGTAAAAGTACTTTCTGGAGGAGAGAGGAACCGTTTGGCCCTGGCCAAGATGTTGCTTCAACCCTTTAATGTGCTGGTAATGGATGAACCTACCAACCACTTGGACATCAAATCCAAAAATGTTTTAAAACAGGCACTTCAAAATTTTGAGGGTACCTTGATTCTGGTTTCTCACGACAGGGATTTTCTTCAAGGGTTAACGAATAGGGTTTATGAGTTTAAAGATGGCAACATAAAGGAATATCTGGGAGATATCGATTTTTATCTGGAGCAGCGTAAAATGGAGGATTTCCGTAGCGTAGAAAAAGGTGAAAAGAAAAAAAACGAGAAACCTAAGGAAGAAAAACCTAAAGAGAACGATTATCAAGCTCAGAAAAAACAGAAATCCCTTAAAAATAAACTGAGCGGAGTTGAAAAGAGGATCTCGCAATTGGAAAAAGAGATTGCCAATATAGATCACGACCTGCTCATGGATTACGATGCTACCATAGCAAAACCCAACTTTTTTGATAATTACGAGGGCAAAAAGAAAGATTTGGAGTCCTTAATGGAAGATTGGGAAATAATTTCTCAAGAGTTGGAGTCCCTGGAATAGGGAAGTAATCTTACTTTTTCACATCATTTTTTGGCCTATACACAACAATAAACGGCATATTCATCGATTATTTTTGTAGGGTAATTCTTCTTTTATTAATTTGTAGGTAAATTCTTTACGAAGAAATAAGTATTCAATGATTCGATCAGCAATTTTTTTCTTTTGTTTGATGTTCTGCTCAGCCATTACATTAGCCAATGGACAGGTTTCCAAGAGTGAAAAAGCCGCCTTGGTAGATTTGTATAATAGTACCAATGGTGAAGGATGGAATACTACATGGAACCTAGATGCGCCAGTAGATACTTGGAAAGGTGTGGAGGTTAAGGATGGACATGTTATAGGCCTTACTCTTTTTATGAACAACCTAAAAGGTGTACTTCCCGAAAGTATTGGAGAGCTAAAGCACCTGAACAGTTTAAACTTGGCATTTAACCAAATTACCGGAGTACTTCCTAGAGATATTGTTAAACTGGAAAAACTTAAAGTTTTTCGTTTGGAAATGAATCGAATCAAAGGAGAAATTCCTACAAAAGTTGGCAATTTTAAGGAGCTGGAAGTTTTTTCCATGTTCAATAACTTTTTGAGCGGACCGATACCGGAAAGTTTTGGCGAACTAAAAAACTTGAAAGAGCTTAACCTATCTAGTAACAATTTAAAAGGAGCCATCCCAAAATCAATAGGACAACTTTCAAAGTTGGAGGCATTGGGACTTTTTGAGAATATGTTGGAAGGTCAAATACCTGCAGAAATCGGAAACTTGGGCCAGTTAAAGGAATTGGTTTTGTCCAATAACAGATTAGGGGGCGAAATTCCCGAAGAGTTCGGGCAATTGGCAAGTTTGGAAATATTGCAACTTCAGAACAACCAGTTCAAATCCTTTAATGTACTTCGTGCAATGGACACAAGGCAATTTTTGGTTTTTGATACAGATGATAAAACATTGAATCCCAAATTTAACGGTCTGCAGTTTGAGCGTACTCGAATGGCAGATACCAAGTTTGAGGATGATAATGAAAATGAGTAGTTAAATTATTACTTTAGTTTGTTTGGTTAGGGGATGCCGTTTGGGGTCCCCTTTTTGCATTTGACCGGGTTTAAAATGTTTTTTATGAAATATTTAACCTATGTAAAAGATGTAGGCGATAGATTTGTAAGGCTTAAACCAACTAACACATGCGAAAGCTCATAATATCAGCAGTTGCTGGAGGTATAATTATTTTTGCCTCGTTATATTTTGCAGGCCTGATTGCGGGTGGAAAAGATAATAAAAGACCCCCCTCCCAAAAAGTGGTAAAGACTGTTTTTGTGGACACGGTAAAAAATACAACCGTGCCTATCCAAGTACCTGCCAATGGTAACTTAAGTGCAAAAAAACGAGTGGAGCTCTACTCCGAAGTTCAAGGTGTATTTAGACCTGGAAGTAAATTGTTTAGAACAGGTCAACCATATAGGGCAGGACAAACATTGATAAGGATAGATGCTAGCGAGTACTACGCCTCCGTGCAATCCGCCAAGAGTAATTTCTACAACTTGCTTACCTCTATAATGCCGGACCTTCGATTGGACTATCCTGAAATTTATCCAAAATGGCAGCAGTACTTGAACAGTTTTGATTTAGAAAAAACAACGCCCGAACTGCCATCATTGGATTCGGAAAAGGAAAAATTCTTTATTACCGGAAGAGAGATTGTCACCACCTACTACAATGTTAAGAATCTGGAACAGCGCTTGTCCAAATATACCATTACAGCTCCTTTTAATGGAATTTTGACCGAAGCTTTAGTGACCGAAGGTACTTTGGTAAGATCAGGACAAAAGTTGGGTGAGTTTATCGATACAGGTTTGTATGAGCTAGAGGTATCGGTAAGCAAAACCTATGGGGATTTTTTAAAGGTTGGAAAAAAAGTGAACCTTACCAATTTGGAAAAGACTAGAACGTTTGTCGGAGAGGTGACCCGTGTTAATGGAAGGGTAGATCAAAGTTCCCAAACCATAACGGTTTATATCGAGGTAAGTGGCGATAACCTAAAAGAAGGTCAATACCTCGAGGCCAATTTAGAAGCCAAAGAAGAAACTGATGCCATAGAGATAGATCGTTCTTTACTATTGGAAAACGATCAAATTTTTGTGGTGAAGGACTCTGTTCTGGACTTAATGGATGTAAAACCTATTTTCTTTACGGATAAGACCGTTGTGCTCAAGAACGTTCCGGATGGAGAAGTTATCGTTTCGAGGCCAATGACCGGGGCTTATGCAGGTATGTTAGTTAAAGTATTTGACGAAAATAAATCCTAAACCCTCCCCGCCATGAGAAAACTTATCTCGTATTTTATAAAATACCACATGGCAGTAAATGTCTTTATTTTGGCATTTTTTGTTTTTGGGGTTGTTGGGATACTTTCACTTAAATCATCCTTCTTTCCACTGAACGAAGCTCGCAACATTACAATCTCCATTACTTATCCCGGGGCATCCCCTCAAGAGATCGAAGAAGGCATTGTTCTAAAAATCGAAGACAACCTAAAAGGACTCGAAGGAGTGGAACGGGTTACTTCAACATCAAGAGAGAATAGTGGTACTATAAACGTAGAGATCGAAAAGGAAAGGAATGTCGATTTTATGTTATTAGAAGTAAAGAATGCGGTAGATAGAGTTCCCACTTTCCCCACTGGAATGGAACCTTTAATAGTGGCAAAACAAGAACCTGTAAGACCGACCATTAGTTTTGCGGTAAGCGGAAAAGATATTCCCCTAGCTACCCTAAAACAAATTGCTCGTCAGATAGAGAACGATCTTCGGGCAATTGATGGAATTTCACAAATCTCAATAGCAGGTTATCCAGATGAAGAGATTGAGATTGCTGTGGACGAGAACAGTCTGCTGGCCTACAATCTATCCTTTGCAGAAGTAGCACAGGCAGTGGCCAATGCCAATATTTTGGTAACTGGGGGTAATATCAAGACCATAACAGAGGAATACCTTATTCGTGCAAACAACAGGTCGTATTATGGCGATGAACTTTCCAATATTGTGGTTAGGGGAGATGCAGCCGGACGTGCAGTCCGCTTGAAAGATGTAGCCATTATTCGGGACAGATTCTCCGAAACGCCCAACGCATCTTATTTTAATGAGCAACTGGCGGTAAACATTACAATCACCAGTACCAACACAGAAGACCTGATGGGCTCTGCCGAAAATGTAAGGCAGTATATCGAGGATTTCAACGAAAAATACACCAATGTCGAACTCAATGTAATCGACGATAGATCGACAACTTTGACGCAGCGCACCCAATTATTAACAGAGAACGCTATTTTTGGGATACTTTTGGTAATGGTGTTCCTATCACTTTTCTTAAACACCAGATTGGCATTTTGGGTCGCTTTTGGGCTTCCCATCGCATTTCTTGGAATGTTCGTCTTTGCGCCCATGTTCAATGTTACGATCAACGTTCTCTCATTGTTCGGGATGATTATTGTAATTGGTATTTTGGTGGATGATGGGATTGTAATTGCAGAAAACATATATCAGCATTATGAAGATGGTAAATCGCCGGTAAATGCAGCATTGGATGGAATTATGGAAGTGATTCCGCCCATTATCTCGGCAATCATCACCACAATATTGGCATTTTCCATTTTCCTTTTTCTGGATAGTAGAATTGGGGAATTCTTCAGCGAAGTTTCCGTAATAGTAATTCTCACATTGGTGGTTTCGCTTGTAGAGGCATTGATCATATTACCTGCCCACTTAGCACATTCAAAAGCACTTCAACGTCATAAAAAGGAACCTAAAACCGCAATTTCAAGAGTTTTTTCAAGACTTAGGGTAATCAATAAAGTTGGGGATAGGATAATGAACTATATGCGGGATAATTGGTATAGTCCTGTGCTCCGCTTTATGATGGATTACAAAGTATTGACCTTCGCCTTGTTCTTTATGGCCCTTGTATTGACCTTGGGGTCCATTGGGGGCGGAGTAATTAGAACCGCGTTCTTTCCAAGAATTGCAAGTGATCAGGTTTCCATTGAATTGACCATGCCCAATGGAACCAACGAACAAGTTACCGATTCCATTATTAGTCTTATTCAGGAAAAGGCACATATCGTAAATCAAGAACTGACCGATAAATATTTACAGGGCACGGATAAAATGCTTTTTGTGAATACGATAAAAAATTTGGGTCCCGGGTCTTCATCTGCGCGATTGGAAATTAATCTCTTGCCAGGAGAAGAACGCCCAGATGGTATTCGTTCCGATATGGTCACAACCAGACTTAGAGAACTGGTTGGTCCCGTAATTGGCGTAGAAAGTTTAATATATGGTTCTGGAGGCAACTTTGGGGGGAATCCTGTTTCCGTATCGCTATTAGGCAACAATATCGAAGAGCTAAAAGCTGCCAAGGAAGAACTTAAACAGGCCATGGAGAGCAATGCAAACCTAAAAGATGTTACCGATAACGACCCTGCAGGAATTAAGGAAATACGACTACAGTTAAAGGAGAACGCTTATTTATTGGGACTTGACCTTCGTACGGTGATGAACCAAGTAAGGGGAGGTTTCTTTGGAGCACAGGCACAACGCTTTCAGCGAGGTCAAGATGAGATAAGGGTTTGGGTGCGTTACGATAGAGAGAACAGATCATCGATTTCGGATTTGGACGAAATGAGGATTTTGGCGCCAAGCGGAGATCGCATCCCATTAAAAGAAATTGCCACTTATACTATTGAGCGAGGGGATGTAGCCATCAACCACCTTGAAGGACGCAGAGAGATACAAGTATCCTCGGACCTTACCGACCCCGAGACTACCAGTGGAACAGATGCCATGTTATGGGTAAGAAATGAAGTGTTGCCAGAAATTTTGTCAAAATATCCATCCATAACTCCATCGTATGAAGGACAGAATAGAGAGGCCAATAAATTAATAGGATCTTTGGGCTTTGTTGGGCCTGTCGTAATATTTCTGATCTTTATTGTAATAGCCTTTACCTTTAGGAGCATAAGCCAGCCCTTATTGTTGATTTTTATGGTGCCGTTCAGTTTAACCGCTGTGGCATGGGGGCACTGGATACACGGATTTCCGATAAATGTTCTTTCCATGTTGGGAATCATTGCACTGATCGGAATTATGGTGAACGATGGATTGGTACTTATAGGCAAGTTTAATATAAACTTACGTAGCGGGATGACGTTTGACGATGCACTCTATGAAGCAGGACGTTCTCGTTTTAGAGCCATATTTTTAACCTCGGTTACCACCATTGCTGGTTTGGCACCCTTACTTTTGGAAAAAAGCCGCCAAGCACAATTCCTAAAGCCCATGGCCATTTCCATTGCCTATGGAATTGCCTTTGCTACGTTGTTGACACTTTTGATGTTGCCATTGTTATTGTCCTTTGGAAATAATGTGAAAGTATTTGCCAAAAGACTTTGGACAGGAGAAAACGTTACCAAAGAAGAAGTAGAACGGGCAATTCGAGAAAAACATGAAGAAGAGGAGATGGAAGCCGATAATCTCCAAATAAATGGAACTGATAGTAAACAAGTTTCCCATAATGGAGAAGAAACCCAAAAAGTTGTAGAAGAGACCACCTAATGAAAAGTATTTTTTATACCCTACTCTTAACATTGTTTTTAGCTGGTCCATTGGCCATGGCCCAGGATCAATTGCTCACAAAAGAAGAGGCCATTGATTTGGTTCTGGAAAACAATTTGGACATTCAAGTTGCCAGAAACATAAGGCTGATAGACGATAATAATGCAGATATTCTTAATTCTGGTTATTTACCGTCAGTAACAGGAAATGCAAGTGGCAGTATTGATAAGCAGGATTCCGAAGGTGTTCTGGCGAACGGGGATACCAGAACCGCTGATGGAGCTGAAACAAGAAGATATAGCGCTGCCGTTAATGTAAATTACACCCTATTCGATGGTCTTGGAAGATATTACAACTATAAAAATTTCAAGGAACGTTCCCAACAATCGGAGTTAGAGGTTAGACAAACTATTGAAACAACCATTTTACAGTTGTTTACGGTCTATTATGAAGTGGCCCGTCTTACAGAAAACACCAACACTTTGGAACAAGCTTTGGAAATTTCCAAGGATAGGCTCAAAAGGGCGGAGTACCAATTTGAATTTGGACAGAATACGGGTCTAGATGTTCTCAATGCAGAAGTGGACATCAATACGGACAGTATCAATTTATTGAATTCAAGACAGCTGTTAAGAAATACCATGAGGGATTTAAACCTGATTCTGAATCGAGAGCTTTCCTCAAATTTTTCTGCGGATACCACAGTAAATTTCGTGCCAGAACTTCAAATGGAAGGGATGTTCAACGAAGCCAAGTTGAATAACGTAAGACTACAGATTGCGGAAAAGGACCTAAATATGGGGCTCAATAATATCAGAGTGGCCAGAAGTGGCTACCTGCCAACAATTGGACTGACCGGAACTTATGGTTGGAACGAGTCCAACAATAATAGTCCATTGGCCTTCGTGTTACAGAATACATCGACCGGAGTTACAGGAGCAATTAACCTTACGTGGAATTTGTTCGATGGTGGCAGTACCATTACAGGGATAAAAAACGCCAAGATTGCCTACAAAAACCAAGAAATTGCCAAAAAGCAGATTCAGTTACAGGTGGAGCGTGATATTCGAAATGCTTGGGACAGTTATACCAATGCCCTTTTTGTGTTGCAGGTGCAAGAAAAGAACCTACAGACCAATTTGAACAACTTTAACCGTACCGACGAACGTTACAGGTTGGGACAGGTAACCTCTATTGAGTTTAGGCAGGCACAGCTGAATTTACTGAATGCTGAATTGGCCAAAAGTCAGGCCAAATACAATGCAAAGTTGGCCGAACTTCAGATGCTTCAAATTAGCGGGCAATTGCTCAATGTAGATTTTTAATTTATGTACGAGCACTTTTTCCAATGTCCGTACTGTTGGGAACAAATCTCCTTTTTGTTGGATAGCTCGGTGAATCAGCAGACGTATGTTGAAGATTGTGAAGTATGCTGTAATCCGATCGAGGCAACGGCCAAGTTCCAAAATCAAGATTTGGTATATTTTAAAACTCAAGAACTGGGTCAATAATCCAATTCTGGATCATTGCCTCTTAAGCTTGGCACAATTCCTTCTTTTTCTGAACCCGTTGCGAGTATATGATGGCAATGCCGATACCGGCACCAATACAGGCCAATATACTGCCCACCAAACTGGAGTAGTTCACTTCCAGTCCAAATACCATAGGCAAACCACCAAAATAGGCCCCTGAAGCATTTCCCATGTTAAAAGCACTTTGGTTCATGGACGACCCCAATTTTTCCGCTCCTTTGGCAGCTTTGATAATGGCAATTTGAATAGGTGCAGTGATTGAAAAAGTAATTAACCCAACAAAAAAACTCAGAATAAAAATCGCAATGCTACTTTCTGCGAGAATAGAGTTTAAGATTAAGGCCAGTGTCATGCTCAACATACTTATGACCACAGATTTTATAGGATCGAAGATTTATACCATTTTAGCGCCCAAGAAATTGCCAAAGAACATTCCTATACCGGCCACTATCATTACATATCCTACATTGGCCTCGGGCAGTTTTGTAATGGTAATAACCAGTGGTGCTATGTAACTGTACCAAGCAAAGAATCCTCCGGTACCTACAGTGGTCAACAATATCAAGGCCCATAGTTTTTTATTTTTCAGTACGGGCGATTCATTTTGATTTTCCTTTGGACCGACTTCCTCCAAATTTTGCTTTGGCATCCAAAAATAGAGACTGGACAATGTGGCAATACCAGAAATACCGACCAATAAAAACGAATAGCTCCAGTGCCATTCCTGATCAATGTACGTTCCCAACGGCACGCCCAAAATATTGGCTACCGTGAGTCCGGAAAACATAATGGCCATGGCCTGGGCAGCTTTGCCCGGTTTTGCCAAGTATCCAGATACAACAGCACCTATTCCAAAAAAAGCACCATGTGGCATCCCCGACAGGAATCGAAAAAACATCATGGTCCAATAATTTCCGGAAAATGCGGATAAAGTATTAAAAACCGTAAACCACAGCATTAAAAAAAGCAAAGTCTTTTTGGGGTTGAGATTAGCAGTGATCCTTGCCATAACAGGGCCGCCGATAACCACTCCCAAGGCATAAATAGCAATAAAATGCCCAGCTCTGGGGATAGA
>JAAEZN010000103.1 GCA_018222835.1 Algicola sp.
GTCTTGGGGTGCCCAAAACGGGCTGAGATTATACCCGGAAGCAATTGCTTCGTACCTGATCCGGATAATGCCGGCGTAGGGAATACGACAAGGCCAATTTTGGCATGCGTTCCGTTTTTTGGGCACCCTATTTTTATTAAAAACCAAAAAATGGAACTATTTTCCGAATTAGTCGTTCTGCAATGGTTGGGCACCGCTTTTGGCGTGGTGCAAGTACTCATGGCCAGACAAAACAATGTTCACAATTATCTTTTCGGTATTATCGCTATTTTAATCAGTATTTGGGTTCTCTACCAATCTCGATTATACGCCGATATACTTCTAAACCTCTACTACTTGATCATGAGTATTTATGGGTGGTTCTATTGGAAACTGGGCAGGAAAAAACTGGAAACTCCTATTTCCAGTTCCAATAATAAGGAACATCGAATTGCCATTGGAATCGTATTGGGCTGTTTTGTTTTAATGATATATTGGCTAAGTCAGCATACCGATTCGGATGTACCTTACTGGGATGCTGTGGTGGTCGCCTTTGCCTGGTCTGGGATGTGGTTAATGGCCAAACGAAAAATCGAGAACTGGATATATCTAAATATCAGCAATATCATATCCATTCCCCTACTCATATATAAAGAATTATACATTTATGCTGGTTTGACCGCATTTTTGTTTGCCGTAGCCGTATCAGGTTACCTTAAGTGGAAACGAATTTTAGAAAAAGATGAAAATGAAAGATTTGCCAAGGCTTGAGCAAACTAGTTTTAATGGAGATGAATTCCCCTCTGAGGTTTTGGATTGGATCGGCCACAAGAATCTATGGAACATATGGGTACCCAAATCGTTTCGGGGATTGGAGATGCCCTTGCCGGATGGATTAAAAATGCTTCAATCCCTAGCTAAATTCAATGGCAGCTTGGGATGGACCGTAACACTTTGCAGTGGAGCGAATTTTTTTGTAGGTAATCTTAAAAACGATGTAGCAGAGCAGATTTTTAACAAGTCGAGGGATTCCATTTGTTTTGGCGGGAGTGGCGGAGCTACTGGAACTGCTCAAATAAACGGCGATAACTACGTACTTAATGGAACTTGGAAGTATGCCACAGGCGCACCTTATTTAACACATTTTACCTTAAATGCAAAAATTCAAAAAGATGGTGTCGATATCGTTCAAGAAGACGGTTCACCTTTGATTCGGTCCTTTATAGTGGATAAACAAGCTGTTGAAATCGTCAAGGATTGGAACACCATGGGACTAAGGGCCACTGCCACACATTCCTTCCGAGTGAATTCCAAACAAGTGGATGGGAAATATAGTTTTAAGTATGATGAATTACATCTACCACAGCCTATATTTAAAATACCTTTTGTTGTTTTTGCAGATTTGACCCTATGGGTCAATTATATAGGTATGGCGGAGCATTTTTTAGAGGAGTCCCAGAAGATTATTGCTCCCAACCATTTGTTGCATGGGCTCCAACAGACAGTTCTAATAGCCAATAAAACTTGCCATGAACATGCAACTCACATCCAAAATATGATCATGAATTTTAAAAAAGTGCCCGAAGCTTATTCCCACGAGATACACCAAGAAGCAACTGATTCCGTTCAATTACTTTGCGATAAACTTATTAAGGTCTATCCTATATTGGGCATACGGGCCTGCACTGTTGGGCATCCCTTGAACCAGATATTCAGTGATTTTTTCACCGCTACACAGCACCATAATTTTAGTCCACTATCCACTGTTAATAACAAATACGTTATTCCTTAGGTACACGCGAAGAAGGCTTTTATTTTTGCCGCCCTGAAGCCTATGAGACCATTAGAAATTGGAGATAAAGTTTACAATGTTACCCAAGATGGGTTTGATGATTTTAAGCGCTACACCTTCTCTGTTGTTGTAGAACTTACCAAAACCTTGGCTATTTTAAAAAACGGCACACGCTTGGTAAACTTCCCAAAACCTTCCTATATTATGGAAAACATAGGTTATTCTGTTTATAGACAACGAGGGGTTCATTGGCATTTGGTCTCGATAGATGCCATCCGACAGGCACAAATAGAAAACAGAAGAATAGAAGTACACGATTGGTTCGAGGACAAAGAATTCACATTTGAAGAAAAACAAGTTATTTACGAGCTTTTTACCAAGTAAATACTTCAGCACTTTTATATTGGGGCGTTTTTCTTATTTATGGTAAATTCGACCTATATGGACCAGCTCTTAAATCAAATTCACGAATGTACTTTGTGCGAGAAACACTTGGCTTTAGGGCCAAGGCCCATTGTTGCAGCTCATCCAAAATCTAAAATTGCCATTATAGGGCAAGCCCCCGGAACTAAAGTTCACCAAACAGGTGTACCTTGGGATGATCCGAGTGGACATAGGTTAAGAGAGTGGCTCAATGTATCTGAGGAACAATTTTACAACAAACAACTATTTGCGTTGATTCCAATGGGGTTTTGTTACCCTGGCAAAGGAAAATCCGGTGATCTACCACCCCGACCGGAGTGTGCACCACTATGGCACAATCAATTGATGGACCATATGCCAAATCTCAATCTAATCATTTTGATAGGACAATATGCCCAAAGCTATTATCTAGGAGATAAAAGGAAAAGTAATCTTACCGAAACCGTACGTTGTCATCAGATATATTTGCCGGACTATTTTGTGCTCCCCCATCCATCCCCGCGCAATAGATTTTGGCTAAGTAAAAATCCTTGGTTTGGAGAACAAGTATTACCGGGATTACAAAAACGGGTAAAAACTTTGCTTCATTGAATATACTTGCTACAGCTCCTTTTTTTCAGGGTTAAACCTTAAAATTTTGGCATCAACCCAAATAACATTTTTACATTCCAAATATGATACTTGCAGATATTCTTTTATTTATTTGACCACATAGTTTATAAAATTTGTCCTGTAACTTCTGGGTTGATCTGTACCCAACTTATGATGGTAGTTTGCCATACCTTGGCTTATGTTTAAGTACAAAAAGGATTTCGTGCAAAGAACTTATAGCTATCTTAATCAACTTTATCCTATAAAGTATTATTTACTAAACTTCTTACACAACAATTATTTTTTAAAACCGGCATAATAAGGTAATGAACTACAACCTATAAGAGCATTATATAGATCACACTATTTTGTCAGTTGTTTTTTTCAATAGATTTTATTGCCCCATCCTTATTTAAAATGACCGAGTCCTTATACACCTTGACAACTTTAATATTTTGAACTGAACTGTTCCTCCTAATTCTATGAAGCTTATTGTCAATTTTGATCAGTGCAAGTTTTTCAGAACTAACACTTCCTTTTAAATAACCAAAGTACTGAAGTTTTGGCCATTCCTCTTTTACAATTCTCTGTCGTAACAAAGGTCTATTGTTCTTTTTTGGAGACTTGGTATTTGTTTTGACCTTTGTTGATACTTTCCTATTCTTATATTCCAAAAAAGGATCTCTATCCAAGAAAGTAAGTTCAAAAGTATCTTTCTCCAAAATAGGAATTGGATTTATAAAATTTTTCTCAGGAATATCAGTTGTATCATTTGGATCTATACTCCAGACTCTTATTGCTCTTTCGATTACGAAAAACCAAATTACAGACATAGCTGACAAAAGAACAATATTCATACTCTTTAGCTTCATTCCACAGATAGACTTCTTATAGAACTATATTGACTTTTATTTCCTGCTTCATCTTCAATTTTCACACGCCAGTAATACTCTCCTATATCCGAAAAATCATGTTGCTTACCGATACTACCACCATCAAGCAAATATGACTTTACAATGGATGTAAAATTCTCATCAATTGCTATTTCCAAAAGACTTTTTAGTGGTGATTGTACTGTTCCCGTATCCATTCCCGAATCCCAAGAAAAGTTGACTGCTTTCGACTCAACCGAATCATCATTTGGGGAGGTTAGAACAGGTTGGTCCGGTGCCTTTGTATCCAAAAAAATTGTCCTACTTGCGTAAGGTGTCTCACTGTTGTCGTTCACGGCCTTTACGGACCATTGGTATAATGCATCTTCTTCAAGAACACTTGAATCTAGAGTATATTCTGTTTCCAAAATGCCTTGTTGCTGTAAAATTATTGAACTGTTGTTTCCTACTATTTTACTTACCTGTATATTATATGAATCTGCAAATTCAAGATTGGACCACCCCAAAATCACGGTATTATCATTTGTATAAAAGTTGTTTGAAGGTGTATTCAAAAACACAATTTGATCAGACAAATCGTTAGTTGATTCCACACTAAAGCCAATAGGGAAACTATAACTAGATTTATAAGCAAAGTTTTCGCCTCTCACCCTCCAATCATACTCTCCAGGTACTATTGGTATTGATAATGATGTTTTTTTAATTAATGAGTCCAATATAACCTCCGAAGTGCTCGAACGAGACACTTGTAGGTTATAACTATCGGCTCCATTTAAAGTACGCCATGTAAATGTTACCGAATTGCCAACCAGAACATTATTTTTCAAGGGAGATATAGGAGTTATACTTTCATCTGAAATATCTTCCTCAAATATGTCTTCACAATGCGTAAGTACCAACATCATTACGAAGCTCAAGGTAATGCTACAAACTCTTTTCATAATTCTGAAATATTAAGTGAACCTTAAGTTCACTTGTTCTTTTTTTATAATTCTTCTCTTTATAATAAGCAAAGCTGACCAAGGAGGAGGTATCAAATTTTTTCTCGAAATCGTATAAAATCTCTGATAACGAAGCATAACTGCCTTCCAATATTAATTGATTGGTAATTACATCATAGCCATTGGCATGTGAAAAATGGGTTTCCTTCAGTTCATTTATCTTAACATTATTATACTTTGTTGCAAAATCCAAAATGGATTGCTTTGCAGCCTCTGGCTCAACGTTTTGCTTACCTATTAATCTATCATAATAGGATAATTGTTGTTGTAATTCCTTACTTCCTATACTTGATGTCTTCATAAACTCTAATTGTTCCTTGACTTCTTGCAATTGTCCAAAAGCTTGTTTGGCGACTCTAAAAGATTTTTTGTTAGCCGCTAACAAAAGCAACACTAGAAGTATACAAAGTCCAATTAGTTTTTTTTTGTATGTATAGTTTTCAAACATTTAATCGATTTTTATACGCAACAAGAATAGTTCTGTATGCTTATCCACTCGGTTTAACCCCATAATCTCAACTTTATCCACCCATTGAGCTTTCTTGATATTTTTCACCCATTGATTTACATAAAAACTGTTGCTGGCTTCTCCCTCAACTCTAATGATGTTTGGTTGTAGGGATATGGGTTCGTTTGCTTTCACGCTCTCTTCCAATGGATTTACATGTAATTTGCTGATCAAAATTCCTTCTGGTATGGATTCCATTAATTCATTAATATAAAAACTCAGGAACTTTTTATTGAAAACTCCGGTGTTCTCTGCAAGAAATTGTTTGTTTGCGAGCTCTTTTTCCATTTGTTTTATTTGGGAAAAACTGTCGTTGAAATGATAAAGTTGCTGCTCATACTCAACATACTCTTTATTAAAATACCTTAACAGCAAATAGCTCCCCAGTAAAGCAGCAAGAAATGCGACAAGACCGCCAACAGCCAAATAATCAAAAGTTTTTTTAAATCTATATTCCTTTAAACCTTCAGAAAGAAATCCTTTTTCATAGTCAATGTCTTCCACAGGATATAAGTAATTCAGCATGGAAGAAAGCAGAATCACTTCACTACCACTTATTAAATCACTACCTATTTTATAGTTTACAGCTTCAATATCTTTAGAGCTTTTTCTATAATCAGTTAAATTTCCATTTGAAAAAATCAATTCTTCATTTTCCAATAGTAAGGTCTCATTCTTTAAAAAATCTACACATAACAAGGCTACAAATGGTCCAATACTGTAGTCTACAATATTGTATTTTTCTTTTTTGAATTGTTCGAAATGATACTCAATACTTTCCTTACGGGAAATGGAAACATAATTACTTGTACTCTGATGCACGGTGTAATTATAAAAGTCTTCCTTTTTCACATTGAAAAGCACCTCTTTCATATAATTACCCTCTCTATTGACCTTTTTGCTTATTATACCTGTTCCTGAAAAATTCAATATAATCGGGGTTTTAATCGATACTTCCCTTTTAATATCCCCAAAGTTGTTCGTTGAAAAGGACTTCGATATTGAAAGGTTTTCTTTTTCTTTTTCCAACAAAAGAATATCATAGACAACTTGCTGGCCTATCCTCAAACCAATAACAGCATAATATTTCTGCTTAAAAAGCTCGATATTTTTTAATCTTTCCAGCATTAATACACAACTGTTGGTTTTATAAATACATGAAGCTTTGATTTACTATTACTTTTTCTTCTACTACTGAACAACCACTTCAAAACAGGAACCTTTGATAAAAAAGGAGTTCCTGTACCTGAGTTTTGTTTATCCAACTCATCCAGACCACCTAACAGTATCATTTCTCCATTTAGGCAGCGTACCATGGACTCAAACTGCTGCGTTGCCTTTCCTGGTGGTGCATTTTCACCTTGTCTTCCCAAAAAGGTACTACGTTCAACTATTATAGTAAGTGTTATCTGCTCATCCTTGGAAACAAATGGTCTAATGCTGACACTTAGATTTGCATCGGTTGATTTCCATTGTCCAGATTGTAGAATATCGCTTCCCAATCCATTATTGATCAATCTATTATTTTGCTCAAAATAGTAACTGGTCTCCCCTATTGATAACTTGGCATCATGTCCATTAAGAGTAGATATTTTTGGGGTTGATTTAAGGTTGATGACCGAGTTGTTCTCCAAGGCTCGAAGATTTAGATAAAAATTCTTAGTGACTTTACCTAAATTAAAAATCCCAAAACCATTAAATGCATCTATTAAAGAGTTGACCGAAGTACTATTTGCTTGAACATCTGTTGTTGGGAAAAGTACACCCGAAGTAATTCTGGACTCATTATCCAGTCCTGCTTGTATACCAGTTTGCACTTCGCTAGACTTCTGGTATTGAACAATCAATACCTCTATCAATATCATAGGAACCACAATATCGATTTCTTTTACATACTCTTTTATCTCCAATATTCTAGGTCTAGAACCAGACACAACAAATCCATTTAACTCCAAAAACTCCTTGATTTCGACATTTTCCATTAAATCTTTGGGCAAGGTTTCGAGTACAGTTTCTATTGTTCTATTTTCTAGCTGAATCAACTCTGTACTTCGCAGGCCTTCTATGTTTTGATCACCAATTAAATAAAAGTCCCCTGTTTTTTTATAGGTAAATGGTTTTCCTTTGAACACATGGTCCAATAGGTTGTCAAATGTCATCGTCTCCGATACCAAAGTTGTGGTAAGGCCATCTGGACGATTGTACATAAAATAATTGATATGCAATTGGTCGGCAACTTCGGCAATCAGTGCAGTAATATCTGTATCAAAGGCCTTGATACTCAAAAAGCCATTCTCCATTATTTTTATTTCAGCTGAAGATTCTATATTAGCCAATGGCTTTAGGCCTTGTTCCATACTCTTTCTACTGGCTGACTTGACTTCATCATCCGATTCTTTTTCCAAATAATAAAACTCATTCTCATCTATGGACAATATCATTTGGTTTGAGCGAGCCATCATCTCCACTACCTGTTCAAAAGGACGATTTAGAATATACGCAGATACTTTCTTATCTTTCAATGTTGGGCCTATAATTAGGTTCTTTCCTGAAATATCCGTGATTTTTTTAGCTACATTTTCCAATGGCTCATTGGATAGGTTAATGGAAAGAAAGTCATTCTGATTATTATAAGTTGCTTCGATTTCTTTTTTTTCTGGCTCATTCTTTACTTCCCGTTCAGCCTTTTTCTTGGTAAATACAATAATATCATTAACAATATTAACTTCCATCTGGTACTTGTTTGCCAAAAACATAAAAACGTCTTTAACAGGGATTTCAAAAAAATTGCTTTCAATAGTATTGTTCAATTCCGAATCAACACTCAAATTAACCCTATGTTCGAGTGCTATAGAGTTTAAAAACTCGTAAATGGTCAACCCGGAAACATCTATGGTGATGGTCTTCAAGAGCTCTTCATGGTTTTCTGCAAAATCATTTAGTAGATTCTCGGTACTGGTTTGGGAAAATCCGGTTATAGTCATTAGTAACAGTAGTACTGTCATCAAATATCTCTTCATACCACTATGCGTTGATCAACAATGAATAAATCTCTTCTATAGAGGTCGCCCCATCAAACAATAGTTCGAATGCTTTCTTTTCCAGTGTTTTATGGGGATAATCAATCTTTTCTTTTAAATTTTGCGGATGCTCCTTGATAACAGACCCTATTTGATTTGTTATCGGAATCACCTCATAAATCGCAGTTCTTCCTTTATATCCGGTGTAGAAGCAATCCGGACAACCTAAAGGTTCATAATATCTTGCTATGGGCTTTGGGAAAGAATACCCCATAGGAAACTCCTTTTTATCAAAGGCCTTTTCCTTTTTGCATGTGTTGCATAGTTTCCGTAAAAGTCTTTGTGCCACCGAAGCATTCAGGGTCTCTGCTATATAAAATGCCGGCACTCCCATATCCACCAATCTTGATATTGTTCCAATGGCAGAATTTGTATGTATTGTAGAAAGTACCAAGTGACCTGTTAAAGAGGCTCGTATCGCCATTTTTGCAGTTTCCGCATCTCTTATCTCTCCTAGCATGATCACATCTGGATCTTGTCTTAGAAATGATCTTAGCGCACTGGTAAACCCTAAGCCAATATCTTCCTTTAACTGTACTTGATTGATTCCTCTAAGTGTATATTCAATAGGATCTTCTACAGTAACAATGTTCCGTTTATTATCATTCAATATTTTTAAGGTAGCATATAAAGTCGTGGTTTTACCGGAGCCCGTTGGACCACTTATCAAAACTATTCCCTTTGATTGTTTTATTGCCTCGGTATAAGCCTGATATTGGCCCTTTTCCAAACCAATATCTTCCAAGTTTAAATGAGCTGTATCCTTCCCCAGCAACCTCATTACTATTTTTTCTCCATATAATGTGGGCAATATGGATACCCTAATATCAAAATCACCAAAGTTTATCCTACCATCTTGTGGCAATCGTTTTTCCGTTATATCCAAATTTGATTCGATCTTTATCTTATTGATCAATTCCAAATAACTTTCTACTGGAACCTTATATTTTTCCACAAGTAAGCCATCTATTCTAAATCTTATCCTAGCTTCGTCCTCATAGATCTCAAAATGAATGTCACTACTACCAATAGCCTTTGCTTCTACAATCAAATCATCAAGAAAGCCACGGTCGTTTGATTTTTTTTGTTTTTGAGAATCAATGGGAAGACTCTCTTTTCTGTAATATTCATAAAGTGCTTTGTTCAAAATAGTTCCCGAAACTTCATAAAACTCAACTTTCTTTCCTAAATAAAGTTCAAGTTCTCCAGCGATAATATCAGAAACCTTATCGAGTTCGATAAACACTTCTATTGTATCCTCCATTTCTTTCTTTGGTACTATACGATAGTGGTGGGCCATATCGGCATTGATAACCTGCCTAAGCTCTACCGGTACCTCTATATTTTTTTCCACAGATAGCATGATTTAGTAGGACAAAAAATTGTCGTTCATATAGAATCCAATAATTCTAGTACCCATTAAAAAAAGAGATAGGAAGCCTGCCAGTGGTACAGTATTGTAT
>JAAEZN010000104.1:0-2469 GCA_018222835.1 Algicola sp.
CCTTGAGGACTTTTGGGCCTTTGACCCCAGTACCGAAAGTTGGACCAAAAAATTGGATTTGGATGAAGAGGATGAATATGATGTTGAACGAAGTAACGCGCTTGGTTTTGAGCTGAACGGGTATGGCTATATCGCCTGTGGGGACAAAAGCGGATCAACAAATTCAGTTTGGGAGTACGATCCATCAACCGATACATGGGAAGAAAAAACAGCCTTCGAGGGATCTACCCGGCAGGACGCTATAGCGTTTTCAAGTGGGTCCAGAGCCTTTGTTGGCATGGGTCGGACAGGAACACTTTATTTGGATGATTTGGATGAGTTTTTTCCTTTCGACGAATATGATGATGAAGATTGATTGATTTTTGATTAGTGCTTTTTAGTTTGTGTTGTATGGGATCAGGGATTTCATCCTTGGTTCCATTCAAATCAATGTCAAGTAAATTTTGAGCTATGAACAGGAAAAAATTTCTTAAAAAAGGTGTGTTCGGTTTTGGGGCCATTATCGCGATACCAATGGTAATGACTTCTTGTTCAAAGGATAAGGACATGGATTTAACCGCTGGTGAAGACTGTATGTCATCCCCAGTGGAAACCGAAGGGCCCTACCCTATTATGACTCCGTCGCAATTAGTGCAGTCAAGTATAATCGGGGATAGAACGGGAGTGGCTTTATTGATGACGATCACTGTACAGGACAAGAGCAATGATTGTGCAGCACTTTCTGATGTTTTTGTGGATGTTTGGCATTGTGACAAGGACGGAAACTACTCGCAGTATGGTAGTAATTCAAGTGAAGATTATCTAAGGGGGAGACAAACTACAGATGCCAATGGACAAGTTTCCTTTATAAGTATATTTCCAGGCTGGTACACCGGTCGCGCCCCACATATTCATGTTGAAGTCCTTGACTCCAAGGAAAACTCTCTGCTGGTTTCACAGATAGCCTTTCCTGTGGCAACCTATACTGAAGTATATGATTCAGCGGCTTATAGCGGAGCCCCGGATACTTCCAACACTCAAGATGGGATTTTTGCTGATAGCTTGGAACAGAATATGGCAGACTCGATAACAGGAAACATAACGGATGGATATACTTTACTTAAAACATTGGTTGTGGTATAAAAATGAATGCCGTACGGCAAATTGAAACTATGTAATGCTGGTTTGTGATACGTTTAAACAATTGGGATGCTAACCAATATATCGAAAAAGGACCGTGTTACCCGGTTTATCACCCGATTCACTGATACTATTGCTTATTTGAATAATGGCAAACTTGAAAGTTGGATAAATTTTAAATGAAGACCACACCATGAATAAGAGAAAAAAACAACTTGCTACCTCCCTATTTTTTGGCCTTGTTTTAATAGGAGGTTTGTCCCTGTTAATGAGCTTACAAAAAAAGGATTTGGTTGTTGTCAATGAAGTGATACAGCTTGAAAACGGTTTTGGCTATAAAATTTATGATGGAAATAAACTATTGATCCGACAGGAGTTCATTCCTGCAATCAAGGGTGAAAAACCTTTTAAATCCCATAGTGATGCCCAAAAAGTAGCCGATTTGATCGCCAATAAAATACGGAAAGGGACAAGTCCACGGATTGAAAAGGGGGAATTGGTAGCTCTGGGCATTATTAGTAAGGATTGATAAAGTTGTATTATGGCCGAGAAGAGGGGACAGATAAAGGTATTTTTTATTCATATGGTCATTTGGGGGCTGCTGTATGGGTTTTTTCTATTTCCCTTCTTTTTTCAATTGCAGCGAATCCCACCAGACTTACCCATTAGATTGGGACTGACCATAGTACTTTTTTACTTCAACTATATCTATTTGGTGCCCAAGGTACTCTTAAAGATGGGCAAGGGCTATTACATTCTTGTTTGTTTGTTCTTGCTTGGGGTTTCGATGTTTATCATGGACATGAGCTATGGATTGGAACCAAAGCCAAAACTCATACCGGGATTTCCAGGAAATGGCGCTCCTCCAAGAGACCGGGGTTTCATTCATATATTGATGGCGATAATGAACTTGAGCACGCCTTTTTTCGTAGGTTCCTTTTTACGGGTTTATCAGGAATGGAGAAAAAATGAAGACTTGAGAAAAAAGGTGGAAAGTGAAAAGGTGAATTCCGAACTCCAATTTTTGAAGACCCAGTTGAACCCCCATTTTTTGTTCAATTCCTTGAATACGATCTACTCACTTTCGGTAAAAAAATCATCGGGTACACCGGATGCGGTTATTTCACTTTCTGAGATGATGCGTTATATGATCTATGAAGCGGATAAGGATAAAGTGCCTTTGTCCAAAGAGGTCGAATACATTAAAAACTATGTACAGCTTCAGAAGTTGAGACTTTCTGATAGTGCCAATGTTACCTTAAGGATTTCGGGCGAGGAAAAGGGTAAGCAGATGGTTCCGTTACTATTTATTTCCTTTATTGAAAATGCTTTAAAATACTTAACCGACTT
>JAAEZN010000104.1:2479-9703 GCA_018222835.1 Algicola sp.
CTTCAAGGGTAAAACTCATGTTGCCATAAGTCTGTTGATCGAAGAGCGTTCAGTCGACTTTCGTGTTGAAAATAAAATTGGAATACCCAGACAACAACAGGTAAATTCCGGTGTTGGTTTGGAGAACACCAAAAACCGCCTACAATTGCTATACCCCAATTCCCATGATTTAGAGATTATTGATATCGGTGATACCTATGTAGTTCACCTCAAACTTGAAATTTAAGCAAAACCAAGATGTATGAAGTGTATTATTATTGATGATGAACCTTTGGCCATCGATGTGTTGTCCGATTACTGTAAAAAAATGGGTTTTATAGTTGTAGCCGGAACCTTTACCAATCCCCTGGATGCTATTTCCACGATCAAGGAAGAAAAACTAGACTTGATCTTCTGTGATATTGAAATGCCACAAATCAATGGTATAGACTTTATTGGTTCTTTGGATAACAGCCCCTTATTTGTTTTTACAACGGCCTACTCTCAATATGCAGTGGAGGGCTTTAACTTAAACGCCATAGATTATTTGGTGAAACCAATTCCCTATCCTCGGTTTATTAAGGCAATTTCCAGGGCCAAGGAAGTTTTGTCATACCAGCAACGACCTATTGACCTAGGTGCTCATGGCAATGTATTTCCATCCCATGGCGACCCGGCCGCTAGCTCACCAGGATTTATTTTTGTCAAGGCGGAATATGAAAGCGTAAAGATCAATCTTGATGATATCGAATACATTCAAGGCTTAAAGGACTATTTGAAAATTCATGTCAAAGGAACCAACAAGGCCATTTTGACCCTGATGAGCTTTAAGGAGATTCTTGGTAAACTGCCACCCAATCAATTTTTTCGTGTCCACAAGTCATTTGTTGTAAATCTAAACTGTATAAAAACAGTGCAACGCAACAGGATCGTCATCCATGACATTCGTATACCTATTGGAGAAAGTTATAGAGCAAGCTTTTTCCCCATTCTTGGATTATGATTTTTCATTGGCTTCAACGAAAACAACAGGAATTCAACATTGGGAGCGGCTTATAAATTGAACTTATCCATAGCCGTAAATCGATAGGAACATTGGTTTGGTAGAATCCATAGGTCAGAACGTCTATTTTGCCAAAACCCCATCCATCTTTATGTGAATTTTGTTTTAAAATATATACCAATGAAGATTCATATAATAACGGTTTTCTTACTGCTGGGCTTTCAAATAAGGGCCCAGGAATCCGATTCTTTGATCACTAAAAAAGTATGGTCGTTGCAGGATTGTATTTCCTATGCTTTGGAAAACAGCATCGATGTCAAACAAGTGGCTTTGGAAAAGGATGGCGCAGAGGTAAATCTTACCCAATCCATGTATGCCAAAATGCCCAACTTTAGCAGTAGCGCATCACAAAATTTTTCCTGGGGTTCTTCTATTGACCCTATTACCAGCGATTTTGTATCCCAACAAATAAAATCAACCAATTTGGGATTGAGCACTTCGGTTACCTTGTACAATGGTAGCCAGCTCAACAATGCTGTAAAGCAAAACCGGTTGATGGTGGAGCAGAACGAACTCTTTGTGGAGGAGGCTAAGAATAACATCACACTGAGCATTTTAGAGGCCTATTTGCAAATTCTTTATAATAGAGAAAGTATCGAAGTGGCCCGGAACAATCTGGCTGCTTCGGAAAAGGAAGTGGAAAGGGCCAAAGCACGTTTGGATGCTGGCACCATTGCCATGATCGATTATACGGATGCACTTTCCCAAGCCGCTACCAATAAAACAAATTTGATCAGTGCAAAGAACAATTATGCGCAACAAGTGATTGTCCTAAAGCAGTTATTGGAGTTGGACCCCATGGTGGAACTGGAAATTGAACCCTTGGGCAACCCATTATTGGAAGGTCAATCCGTGCCCAATAAATACAATGTTTACCAAAACGCCTTGGGCAAAATGCCAGAAATAAAGGCCTCTGAATTGGGAACTACCATAAATGAAAAAGATTTGGATATTGCTAAAGGCGGTTTTTTGCCCACGCTATCCTTAACAGGAAGTATTGGCTCGGGATATACCAGTACCAACGACCTTAATTTTACCGATCAATTGGATGTCAACCTTAACCAAAGGGTAGGATTGTCGCTTACCGTTCCTATTTTTTCAAGATATCAAAACAAAGCTCAGGTGGCTTCCGCAAAAATCGGGATAGAACAATCCAAATTACAATTACAAAGCGCGAAAAAAGAACTATATCAAAAAATAGAGACTGCCTGGCAAAATGCCCAGTCGGCACAGGAACAAATTGAAGCATCAAAAGCTGCTAGCGATGCAGCCGAGGAGTCTTATAAGTTGGCGCAACGACAATATGAACTCAATGCATTGAGCACCACGGATTTGGTAATTAGTCAAAACACATTTACCAATGCACAGTTGAACTATCTCCAAGCAAAATATTTAGGCATACTCTACAACGAACTACTCGATTTTTACCAAGGAAACGAAATTAAACTTTAAAAAAATGAAAAAAAGGAATATAAAAACCATAGCTATAATCACTGGAATTATTTTGATCGCACTGGTTGGGTATAGTATGTTTTCGGGCAAATCGAAGCCCGAGATACAGGCTGAAACCTTAAAGGTTAAAAAGGGCGAAGTGACTACCATGGTTACCGCTACAGGTACCGTGGAACCTTTAAATGAAGTGGAAGTAGGCACACAGGTTTCCGGTGAGGTGGAAAAAATCCATGTGGATTACAATAGTGTGGTGAAAAAAGGGCAACTGTTGGCCGAACTTGACAAAACCAACCTGAAAGCGGCCTTGCTGCAAGCTAGGGCCACTTATAACAATGCGGTGAACGAAAGGGATTTTTATCAAAAAATATACAATCGACAAAAGTTGCTTTTTGAAAATAAGGTAATTAGTCAAGCGGATTATGATGAGGCACTTTACAATTTGAACAAATCCAAAAGTACGGTGGTCCAGTCCAGCTCCAATCTTACAGAAGCCAAAACTAATTTGAGCTATGCGGATATTTATTCACCCATAGATGGAGTGGTGCTCTCTCGGGAGATTGATGAAGGTCAGACCGTAGCCGCAAGCTTTGAAACGCCAACCCTGTTCACCATTGCCCGGGACTTGAAAAAAATGCAGGTGGAGGCCGATGTGGATGAAGCCGATATTGGAGGAGTGGTTGAGGGTCAACGGGTAGGTTTTACGGTAGATGCCTATCAAGGAGAAACTTTTATGGGAACCGTAAGCCAAGTACGTTTGGATCCTACAGTGACATCCAATGTAGTGACCTATACTGTGGTGATTGAAGCGGAAAACCCAGAGTTGAAATTAAAACCTGGTCTTACGGCTACCATCTCCATTTATACTTTGGAGTTGAAAGATGTACTCACCATCGAGGCGAAGGCAGTCAATTTTCAACCCAATATGGAATTACTGATGCAGTATTTTGACCAAGAGGAGATAACTATGGAGCCACCATCGGATAGACCTAAGCCTCCTAGTGATGATGTCAATATCGTATGGACCAAATCCAGCAACGGGATAAAACCTACAGAGGTGAAACTGGGAGCCAGTGATGGGATTAATGTACAAGTGCTCGAAGGTGTATCCCAAGGAGACGAACTGGTATATGGCTTAAAGACCGTAAGCAATGGTGGTTTGGATGAAGTTGAAAGCTCCGGAAGTCCATTTATGCCCAAACCTCCGGGAAGAAACAACGACAAGAAAAAAGAGAACTAAAGATAAGATGGCAAAGACAACCATTAAAATAGACGACCTGAAAAGGGATTTCCGAATGGGGGATGAGATTGTTCATGCACTAAGAGGAGTATCTCTGGATATACACGAAGGGGAATTCGTGACGGTCATGGGGTCTAGTGGTTCCGGTAAAAGTACCCTGCTCAATATTCTGGGGTGTTTGGATAGCCCCTCTTCAGGATCCTATGAGATTGACGGAGTCCCTGTAAGTAGCTTGGATAGAAATGCACTGGCCACTATTCGAAACGAAAAAATAGGTTTTATTTTTCAGTCCTATAACTTGTTGCCAAGGACAACTGCACTTGAAAATGTGGAACTTCCATTGATCTATAACAATAAGATTTCTTCAGAAGAAAGGCGCCGTAGGGCTGTTGAAGCTTTGGAGATGGTTGGTTTGGGTGAACGTCTGGGCCATACTCCCTCACAACTATCAGGGGGTCAACAACAACGTGTTGCCATAGCCCGATCTTTAGTGAACGACCCAGTAATTATCTTGGCGGATGAGGCGACCGGAAATCTTGATACCAAAACGTCCTACGAAATTATGGCCCTGTTTCAAGAGCTGAACCGCAAGGGAAAGACCATTACGTTTGTTACGCACGAACCGGATATTGCGGAGTTTAGTGGGAGAACTGTGGTGTTAAAGGATGGATACATCATTAAAGACGATACAAACACCAACATCAACGATGCGGCAAGAGCATTGACAGCATTACCAAAAGAAGAGGAAGTATGAAAACTAGGATATTAAATCTGATCAAAATCGCGCTCAAGGCCATTGTGTTGAACAAGATGCGCACCTTGCTCACCATGTTGGGAATTATAATAGGTGTCGCATCGGTTATTGCCATGTTGGCCATCGGGGAGGGATCCAAACAGAGCATTCGGGACGAAATTTCCAGTATGGGCTCCAATATGATCAATATAAGGCCAGGTTCCGATAGCAGAGGGGGGGTTCGAATGAACCCAAATGAAATGCAATCCTTAAAATTGGAGGATTATGAAGCTTTGAAGAAGCAGGCCGGTTTACTATCCTACGTTACCCCTCAAGTAAGCGGGAGCGGTCAGGCTATCAATGGTTCCAATAACTGGCCCACTTCTATTTACGGTGTCAACCCCGAGTACCTTAATATAAAAATATGGGAACTCACCGATGGCAGCATGTTTACCAATGCAGAAGTGCGGTCTGCGGCAAAAGTTGCCGTAGTGGGGCAGACCGTGGTTGAAAATCTTTTTACCACCGGCGAAGATCCCATTGGGAAAATGATACGTTTCAATAGCATACCATTTAAAATAATTGGAGTATTGGCAGAGAAAGGGGAAAGTAATTTTGGTCAAGACCAAGATGATGTTATCTTGGCTCCATACACCACCGTGCAAAAACGTATTTTGGCCATAGACTACATTCAGTCGATTGTGGCCTCTGCGGTGAGTGAGGAAGATGCCCAGAGTGCTGTTGAAGAAATATCCGCTATATTGCGGGAACAACACAATATTGCAAGCAACAACGATGATGATTTCAATGTGTTTTCCATGGACGAACTGATTTCAACATTTAGCTCTACCAGTGAAATGCTCACCGTTTTATTGGTGGCCATTGCCAGTATTTCGCTGTTGATCGGTGGAATTGGTATTATGAACATTATGTATGTATCGGTAAAAGAGAGAACGCGTGAAATTGGCCTTCGGATGTCAGTAGGGGCGAAGGGTGCCGATATTTTATTGCAATTTTTAATTGAAGCTGTGTTGATCAGTGTTACCGGAGGTTTGATTGGTGTATTGCTCGGGTTTACAGTTACCTTCTTGATTCAAGGTGTTCTGGGCTGGCCCACGATCATCACCACTTATTCCGTCATGGTTTCGTTTCTGGTTTGTGCAGTGACCGGGATCTTTTTTGGATGGTATCCCGCACGAAAAGCATCGGCCTTGGACCCGATCACAGCATTGAGATACGAATAAACCTTAGCTTTTATGGGAGTATTGAATAATAAATGGCGTAAAGTTTTCTTCCATGTTATGGTATGGGTCGTACTGTTCAGTTTTCCCTATATATTGAGTTATGATACGGATCAGGCCTTTAAACATGTTGTAGCTTTTTCTTGGATTCCACTTTTTTTGTACATGGCGGTTTTTTATTTGAACTACCTGACATTGGCGGATAAGCTTTTTTTTTCCAAACGCATAGCAGCCTTTATCGTCATCAATGTATTGTTGGTGATTATGATGATCGGGTTCAGGGAATGGTTCACGGAATTCTTTTTCCCGAGACCCCAACGTGGTGATGGCAATGGCCCACCGCGAACCATGGTCTATTATGTGCAGACCTTGTCTTTTTTGGTGCCAATTGTATGGGCGGTGGCTTTGAGGACCATGGAACGCTTGATCAAATCTGAGGTGGAAAAAAAAGAGGTGGCCCATCAACAACTTAAATCGGATCTACAGCACTTGCACTATCAATTGCAGCCCCATTTTTTCTTTAATTCCTTGAACAATATTTATGCTTTGGTGGACATTTCTCCTGAGAAGGCAAAATCCACCATACATAGTTTGAGCAAACTTATGCGTTACTTATTGTACGATACCCGTTCTGAAGAGGTTCCTTTAAAGATGGAATTGGACTTTATGGGCAAGTATATAGAACTGAGTAAGCTTAGGCTTACGGACAAGGCCAAAGTAACCTACAATTTTCCTAAGGTGGATGAAACGATAGTGGTACCTCCCTTACTTTTTATTTCCTTGATAGAAAATGCATTCAAACATGGTGTTTCTGCCCAAGAGGAAAGTTGTATTGCTTTTGATATGGCAATAGACCAAGGAAAAATTGTATTTAAAGGATGGAATACTGATTTCCCTAAAAAACAATCGGACAGGAGCGGCTCGGGTATTGGGTTGCGTAACCTCAAGGAACGTTTGGAACTCCTGTATCCGAACCAACACGGTTTTCTGCAGGATGCCAGCTCTGGATATTTTCATGTTCGGGTTGAAATCCCATTTAAAAGATAAGTTATGGAAAAGCATAAATTGACCTGTATCGCAGTGGATGATGAGCCCATGGCCCTTAAACTGATAGAGAGCTATGTATCGAAAACCCCATTTCTTGAACTTAAAAACTCTTTTTCCAATGCCATTGATGCACTGGAGTTTTTCAATAATGACCCTGTTGATCTTTTGTTCCTTGATATTCAAATGCCCGATTTAAGCGGTATGGATCTTTCCAAAATAGTAAAGGAAAAAACAAAGGTGATCTTCACAACGGCCTTTGATCAGTATGCGTTGGAAGGTTTTAAGGTAGATGCAGTGGATTATCTGTTGAAGCCTTTTGACTATGGGGAGTTTTTAGTGGGGGCACAAAGGGCCTACGATCGAATCCGCTATTCCAAACAAGAAATATCAAGTGACCTAGTGCATACAGACAAGGAATTTCTTTTTGTTAAATCAGGATATAAGCAATTGAAGTTGGAACTTGAGAAAATCC
>JAAEZN010000105.1 GCA_018222835.1 Algicola sp.
ATTTTAGGATATAATCTAGTTTAATTTTATATTTCCTTAACTTTAATTTTCTTTAAAACCCCGTGAACTTCTTCAAAATGAACTTTAAGGTTGAAGAATTTTTTAAAAAGAATTACGCTTTTTTGTGCCTTGTATCCTTTTCGATAGTAAAAGATGAGGATGCTGCCAAGGATATTGTGCAGGATTTTTTTGTTTCTTTCTGGAACAACAAAGAATATGTTTCCATATCAAACTCCATGGACGCTTACGCAAGGAAAGCAGTAAAAAACCTAAGTTTACAATACCTTATCAAGAAGAAGAAAGAATTGAATCTTGTGAACAATCTTCAAATCGAAAGCCAACAATCCACCCAAGATATTGACAAGAGCAACTTTAGTAAATTGAACGATTTAATCGACCGACTACCTAACAAAAGAAAGGAGATTTTTATTTCGGTCGTTGTTCACGGTAGAAGTTATTCGGAAATTGCAGAAACGAACAAAATCTCTGTAAATACCGTAAAAACTCAAATGAAAAGAGCTTATGCTTTTTTAAGGGAATATAAAAAAGAAGATTACATTTCGTTGATCATACTGGTTAATTTAATAGAGGTACTTATCCATTGACTCTATTTTATCCCAAAATTCCTTCAACACCCCTCTTTATTAATTGTCTAAAAAAGACAAGCCCCTTTCGGGGCTTTTCTCAAATTAACTAAACAAACTCCAACTTATTTTATGATTAAAATTGTATGGGGTCTTGCTTCTAAAAAACTATCTTAAGCTTTTAATAATTCGGTTTGAATTATTACATAAATGCTATAATCACATCATTTACATAATACTTGCCTGCTTTTTGTTCGATCAAACTCCCTGACGGAATTTCTACAATTAACCTTGCTTTTGTGGCAGGAATATCAATGATACCTTGGGTCTCTACTCCTTTTGCAATTATTTCATGTCCAATAGCATCATATAAGTCCACTTTTTGGCTACTTTGGGCAACATAGGTTACCTTTTTCGAAACCTCATGGGGATTATAGAGCAAATAGGTTGGGTAAGATTCCTTTTTATAAAAGTCGGTTGCCAAGCAATCCAGCTTTAATATCTCGGGAACATCTGTTTTTTCTATGATAGCTCCCGCTATCCCTATATGGCCGCTTCCATATACGCTAAACTGCGAAACATCCGGGTTATCTGGCGTCCAATGGGGTCCATCACCAATTGCAATAGGTGCTTCCAAGTGTTCATAGCCCTCTAAATGGGCATTCTTTATCAACCCTTCGTAAGCAATCACCCCTTTAGTGTGCTGTTTTTGGTCCGGTAGAGTTTGATGTGCATCATCCATTTCATAAGGATAAAAAAACTTGGAAGCATTGGCTGCGTTCAACATCCATTTTCCAATAGTGTCAGCATATCTTGAATCATACCGTACCATAGGTACCAAAGGCCACATGGTATCATAGGTATTCATTAAAAAGGCAAAGCCTCCATGATCTACCGTACTTCCTACCAACCCAGAAACATCATAACCATTCCAATTATCCTGAAGAACCCCCCAACCTTCGCGGCAAACCGATGTGCCATCAAATGTCCAATCCAAAATACTATGGTAGTCGTAGGAGGTGCCCTCTTCTGCATTCATTCGAGCAGCCACATAAGCACCAAATGGCATCAATATCTCATAAAAACGGTTCTCTTTCAGAGAAAGCAATGCTTCTAGCGAAGATTTTGCCGCACTTAAATACCTTTCATCCCCAAATTTCTGATACGCCGCATATAACACATAGGCATGTCCTGCTGCTGCGTCCTCTTGGTGACATATCCAATTATCCTTTGGCTCAAGTGTACTATAATCAAAAAAGGTATGTCCATAGTTTCCTGCAAGTACCGAATCGGCCTTTTGAAAACGATCTGCTATTGATCGTTGAATATTTTCGAAATCGGGATGCTCCGGATAAAAGTCGGCCACTCCATAGAAAAGAAGATTGGGGTAGATATCGTACCACCAATCCCTTCCATATCCTCCTCCAAGTAAGGCGACATCGGGACCTGTATTGTTCATTATAATATTCCATCCCGTATCGGAGTTGAAATAATTTTTGAGCATTCCCACATAATCTTCCCCATGTTGGTTGGATTTGTCAATTCCTATCAATGATGCTCCAAGAACTGAACTGATCGTGTTCAAAGACTCATGAAACAAACCTTCGTGATTTTCGGGCCCCTGTCGAGTATCACCTATTGCCGTATAGATGCCATAGGTTTCTTGATCAAAATTTTTTCTTGACCCATCTTTCCAAATCAAAGGCCAATATTCACCTGTTTGCGTACTGTCATACACAATACGATCATAAGATTTTGCCAATCCTTTAAAATCCAAAATCTTAAACGGTTTGGGCATTAATGGCATACTATCAACTCTACTGATCGTTTTTTGAGGGATCGGTTCAGGCTTTGGTTCCGTTCCATTTTGGCAACCAAATGCACAGAACATTGTAATTCCCAAAATCGCAGGCAATCTCATTTTACTCCATTTCATTTTCAAGTTCTTTTTGTTTTTTAAGTAGTTGTTTAGCAATAATTATAGAGAGCAACTGGATTCCTCCAATAATCAATAGAGCGTATCTAAGGGCAATTTCAACACTGCCCACATAGGCCAATACCAAAAAGGTCATAGCTCCCACAAAACGTCCAACATATAATCCAAATTCATGGTTAAGAATGTAAGAGAACTCATTTCTACCTTCAAATTTGGATAGTACATCAATCAATTTTAGTTGAATTGGAAAATACGCAATATCCAATACAGGTCGGGCAATCAATAGAAACAACATAAAAAGGATGACCCCTGTAGCATTAAACAAAACTCCATTGAACATGGCCGCTAAAAAAAAGCATACCAACCCAACACTGAAGATAATCAATCGATGTTTGGGTCTAGAATATTTTCCCAATATGAGCATAATCAATGCTGCAACCAACGCTCCTATTGATTGTGCTGTTCCCAAGGCTCCTTCAGAGCCAAAAAAAGTCATCATCAACATGGCAGGGGCCGTTACTATAAAACCTTGTGCCAACCCTTTTAGCCAGGACATCTGAATCATTTTTTTCCATACGGGATGAAACTTGAGGTAAAAAAACTTTTCGCTTTTAGGTTTTTCATACGATCCCATATGAAAAATAACAGATGCAATAAGGGTAACCACAAAAACAGCTATGGTTACGGTCTGGTATCGCAAATTAACCCCTTCATTGGCCAAGGAATTTCCATTTACCAAATACTATATACTTTTGAACGTTCGCCCATCGTACCGATTCAGACCATCCCATGTGCCTAACCAAAGGAGATTATTGGAATCTTGAAATACTATATTGACAGAGCTATGCGATACCCCGGATGCGTTGTCCAACTGTTCCATTGCATAAGCAAAGTCGTGAGCTTTTACTTGTACTGCAACAGTATCTTGCTGAAAGGTAAAGCTTCCATAAATATTGGGGCAACTACATAAGCCAAGAATAAACACGACAATAGTTACAATGATCCTGCAATGCGCCATGCAATAAAAGTATAAAATATTTATGCCCCGTCATCCTATTTTCTTCACTGCTCTAGTTCCAAAAACCAAGGCTGCATGTCGAATCCTCTTGTTTCTATTTGTCGTGATTTTACTTAAAGTATAAATGCAGTTTTAAAAAATATTATTTCAGACTCCCTAAAATGCCACGGATAAATAATCTATCGGTTTACTTATAAAATGGACTTTCTCGTAACCATTAGCTTTTGCCTTTTCTCTTAAGAAATCCTGTAAGTAAAATGCAATCGAACCAATAAAATACAGGGGATATTGCTCCATCTCTCGCCTGTAGGGGGCCAATACATGATCAAACACCTTTTCTACCCCTTCAGCTATTATACCCTGAAGGAACGAGTGCTCATAATTCTCAATCATAAACTTGGCAAAATTTGCCAAATAAGAACTTGGGTTCTCTCCATGATAGAGCTCTTGTAATATCACCTCACTTTTAAGATCATATCTATTCTCAAATTTCTCTTTTAGACCAGGAGGCATGTACCCATAGGCATAACTACGCAGCAATTCCCTTCCATAATAATTACCACTGCCAAGATCCATTACCTGATATCCCAAATCGGGTAACCGTTTATGAATTTTGGTTCCATCAAAAAAACAGCTATTCGTCCCTGTACCTAAAATACATACTACCCCAGGTAATCCTCCGGTACACTTTACTGCCATTCCCAAATCATCTTCAATTCGCACCTTAACCTGTTTGAAATATTCTTGAAAGATTCGAATCAATCTTTGTTGAGATGCTTCATTTTTACCTCCGGCACAATAGAACTCCACTTGCAATATCTCATCAGGAATATCATCCTTTAAAACTTGTATAACCGAAGCGATATCATCATCTGAGTGAATGATCGGGTTGATACCATTTGTTCTTTTTTGAAACACTTTGGCCCCAGTCTTATTGTAAACGTGCCAATCACATTTGGTGGAGCCACTGTCAGCAATTAATATCATATCCAACGTCTATGATTTAAGGAAATCATATCGTACAAAGGCCTCCACGGCAGCATAGCTCGCCAGACCTAGGGATTGATACCTTTGCGCAGTTTCCTTGTTCCTATCCTCTGCGCGTACCCAAAACTCCCTTAAATCTTCTCCTTGGAACATTACACCGTCTTTTTGGGTTTGGTGGAAAAATATGGCTTTCCGTTTTCTTAGTACTTGTGCAGGACTCATGGGCACCGCCATTTCAATTTCATGGGTCTCCCATTCATGCCACGCCCCTCTATAAAGCCATACCCAGCAATCCTTCATGTAGGTTTCAGACTTTAGGGATTCCAAAGAAGCGAACAGTGCCTCCAAACATACCCGATGTGTGCCATGGGGGTCAGCAAGGTCTCCCGCAGCATAAACTTGGTGAGGCTTAATTTTCTGAAGGATATTGTTCATAATAGCTATATCATCTTCTCCTAGCGGCTTCTTTTTTATTGACCCTGTTTCATAAAATGGTAGATCCAAAAAATGTACCTGATTATCCGGTATTCCCAGATAACGCGTAGCCGCAATGCTTTCCGCCCTTCTGATATTGCCTTTGAGACGCCTTACTAGTTTCGAATCGAATTCACCTTCCGTTTTTTCCCGGATTTCCCATATCACCTGATCAAATATTTCTGTCGTCCCCATGCTATTGGCCACCTCTGCTGCTTTTACCGCTTCGTGATCGGCCACTGCGATGTTACCGGATGTTTGATATACCACATGGACCTCGTGGCCTTGGGAGACCAACCTATCGAAGGTTCCTCCCATGGATATAACGTCATCGTCGGGATGCGGGGAAAAAATAATGACCCGTTTTGTCCTAGGTTCGGCACGTTCGGGACGGTTGGTATCGTCCGCATCTGGTTTTCCTCCCGGCCAGCCCGTAATGGTATGCTGCAAGCGGTTAAAGATTCTTATATTGATTTCGTAAGAAGACTGCTCGGAACTCAAAAGATCGGACATACCCATATCATTATAATCCTTATCGGTCAATTGCAAAACGGGCTTATCTTTCTTCTGACTCAACCAAACCACTGCCTTGTGCGTTAAGTCTCGGGTCCAGTCACAGCTCTGTACCAACCATGGGGTATCAATACGGGTCAACATGGCAGCTGCCTCTTTATCCAAGACAAAAGTGGTGTTCCCATGTTCCTGTAGATAAGTGGCCGGAACTTCTGAACTGATGCTGCCTTCGATGGTCTTACGGATGACCGAAGCCTTATTCTGACCCCATGCCAGCAGTACGATGCGCTTTGCTTTTTTAATGGTCCCGATGCCCATAGTAATGGCCTTTCGGGGAACGTTCTCCAGTCCCTTGAAAGCAGAAGAAGCATCGATTCGGGTAACATAATCCAAGGTAATTTCCCTTGTTGCAGAGTTATAATGGGAGCCCGGTTCGTTAAAACCGATATGTCCAGTCCTACCAATACCCAACAATTGAAAATCCAAGCCACCAGCTTCCTCTATCATGCCTTCGTATTTTCTACAATATTCCTGTACTTCTCCCGTAGGGACCGTACCATCTGGAATATGTATGTTTTCTGCAGGAATGTCCACATGATCGAACAGATGCAGATGCATAAAATAATGGTAGCTCTGGATATTGCTACGTTCCATGGGATGATATTCATCGAGGTTGAAGGTTACCACGTTCTTAAAACTGAGTCCTTCTTCCCGGTGCATGCGCACCAATTCCTCATATACACTGATCGGGGAGGATCCCGTGGCCAGCCCGAGCACACATTTTTCCTTCTTTTCTGCCTTTTCCCGTATTAAACTTGCTATCTCCCTGGCCACTTGCAACGATCCTTGTTTGGAATCTTGAAAGATGACATTATGTACCTTCTCATATCGGGTGGCCTCGAACCTTCCGGTCGGTTCGTACTGTATCGATTGTAGCGTTGCATTCATTCCGTATCGTTTTAATTTGTTTTCAAGTTTATTTTATAATCTTTTCTATTTTTTTCCAAGTAAGCATCAAGCACACGCCCGAAACCATTGCCAAGATAGTCAAAGTAACCGCAAGCACCCACTCCCCATAGATCCAATATCCTACTGCAAATAGGGTGGCGTAAATCAGTATTGTGCCCAAGAACATCGCCAATATTCCACTGGGAACGCTCCATTTTTCACCAATCTCCAAATCGATTCCTTCCATCCTTCCTTGGAGGGTCACTTTCTCCCATCCAGGTCCTCCAGGGCTAATCTTTTCACAGAACCTACAAAGTACTTCGTGCCGCTCTGGTTTGGTGATATAGGTTGCAGTCAACCAAAGCAATGTTGTTGTCAAGACCACCATCGGGTACTCCGACCAACTTGGTAGAATACCATCATTGACCGCGAACAGATAATCTCCCAACGGGGTCAGTTTCAATACCAATGAAAGTATTCCGGAAGCGAACATTGCGGTAATCTCGCTCCAAGCATTGATTCGCCACCAAAACCATCTAAGGATAAAAATTAAACCAGTCCCTGCACCAAAAACGAGTAATATCTCGAAAAGCTGGAGGGCATTTTGAAGCAAAAGAGCCAGTGCGGCACTGAGCACCATTAAGCCTACCGTGGACAATCTTCCCACTGCTACCAATCGCTTCTCCGATGCCTTTGGATTGATTCTTTCCTTATAAAAATCGTACACAATATACGAAGAACCCCAATTGAGCTGCGTGGATATGGTGGACATATAGGCCGCGACCAACGAAGTGAGCACCAATCCCAAAAGTCCTGTGGGCAATTTGGTCAGCATGGCCGAATAGGCAAGATCGTGACCGAGCTTATCATCGGATATGATCGGGAAGGCCCGTTGCAGGCTCTCAAGGTCGGGGAATACAACAATAGATGCCAGAGCTACCAATATCCAGGGCCATGGTCTAACGGCATAGTGCATAATATTGAAGAAGAACGTCGCAGCGATGGCATGCTTGCTATTTTTCGCAGAGAGCATTCTTTGCGCAATATAACCGCCCCCACCTGGTTCTGAGCCGGGATACCATGAACTCCACCATTGTACCGCCAAAGGGATGATAATCAATGTGATCAATGCATCGGTATTGTCCAGATCTGGAACCATTCCCAATTTGTCCTTAACGTCTGGATTAGATAGGAGCGTTTCCAATCCTCCCACCTCGGGGATGTTCACCAAATAGTACGCAGCACCTATAGTGCCCCCCATGGCAACAAAGAAAAGAATGAAATCCGTGTACACGACTCCCTTGAAGCCTCCGATCGCACTAAAAATTACCGTTACCAATCCTGCAATGAGAACTGTCTGCCATGGCTCGAGACCCAGCATAATACCCCCGATCTTAATGGCTGCGAGGGTCACCGCCGACATGGTTATCACATTAAAGATCACCCCAAGGTAAATGGCCCTGAATCCCCTTAAAAACCTAGCTGGTGCACCACCATACCTAAGTTCATAAAACTCAAGGTCGGTATTTACATTAGATCTTCTCCACAACCTTGCATATATAAAAACTGTCAAAAGGCCGGTCAAAAGAAAGGCCCACCAGACCCAGTTACCGGCTACACCATTGGTCCGGACAATATCGGTCACCAAATTGGGCGTATCAGTAGAAAAAGTGGTTGCCACCATGGAAATGCCCAAAAGCCACCATGGCATGGACCTTCCAGACAAAAAGAAATCCGAACTGCTTTTACCTGAGCTCTTGGACACGTAAAACCCAATGCCCAAGGTAATGGCAAAGAAGGTTATGATAATGGCGTAATCCAAAAGTTGTAATGTTATCATATCACATTTATATTTTAGTTAAGGGGAATGGAAGTTTTATTTGTTTTTTTGATAAAAGGAAAGGTAGGGGCAGTCCCTACCCCTCCTTATCAACTAATTCCAACAATTCAGCCTGTTCGGCACATTGGGCCTTTACTTTATAAAATAAAAGGTTGCCATGATGGGTAAATGGTCAGAGGTCCTCGAATCCTTGAAGACTTGGGCGTTTTTCATTTCCCATTTATTCCGAGGATGTACCATGATATAATCAATTTTCGTATTTGGAGAATTTGATGGATACGTATATTCGTTTTTACTCATCGAGAAGTTCCAGTCCCTGCCCAGTTCTTGCATTGTTTCACTCTCCATGGTCTGGTTAAAGTCACCGGCCAATATCGTTGGGAGGCCACCCGAAAACTTTTTTTTCACATATCTTATTTGGGCCAAGTTCAATTCTCCCCCTGAATGATCCAGGTGTACGTTGACAACTCTCAATTTTCCCAAACCTTCAACCTGCAACATTGCTTCTAAGGCTATACGCGGCTCGGCATTGCCTTGGTTAGGCAAGGAATGTACCTCAGCTGTGAGTATAGGATACTTGGACAGGATAGCCAAGCCATACTCGCCCCCATCAAACGGAATCGCTTTTCCAAAAAAGGAATGTAAGCCTGTACTATTGGCCAATTCCAAGGTTATATCCTTGCCCTGGGACCTTTTTGTTCTATAGTCCACCTCTTGTAAATAAACAATATCGGGTCGTGCTTTCTTTATTTGATTTCCGATCCGCAAAAGGTCAAAATCTCCGTCAATTCCATATCCTGCCCGTATATTGAAAGACATGACACTTACCGCTGGCCTTGTTTGGGCCTGCATTGGGTTCAATGTGCATAATCCTAGCCATAACCATATTAACCCGATTTTCTTTATCATATCATCAAATCTACGGTAATCCATTTCTATTTAAGATCTTTGATCCTGATATTTCGGAACCATAATACCGAACCATGGCCCAAAAATCCGATGTGCCCACTATTCCTTTGGAGCCCGGGGTGATTTTGGCCATCCACAGCACCATTTTTAGAGGCTTCCTTTATGTCGGTATCAAGAATAACATGTTCGTTGAGTATAATTTTGATACGATTCCCTTTCACCGTGACTTCTTGGGAATTCCATTCCCCGACAGGTTTTAAGAATCCTTTTTTTGCTGCCGCAATTCCATATACCGAACCATGGTACTGGTAGGGCTTTAAATCGGCATAGATGGATGCTGTATTGTCCAAAATTTGTAATTCCTTTCCAACATAGGCCGCATCACCTTCCAATGGGGTATGAATTCCTAGGCCATTGTTAGCTCC
>JAAEZN010000106.1 GCA_018222835.1 Algicola sp.
TCTTGGTTGAGTTCCGTAAGCAAGTTCATTACCTCTATACCATTTTTGGAATCTAAGTTACCGGTCGGCTCATCCGCCAAGATCAATTTTGGATTGGTTACCACTGCTCTTGCTATGGCCACCCTTTGTTGCTGTCCTCCGGATAGTTGTTGTGGAAAATGCTTCTCCCTGTGTGCGATCTTCATCCGTTCCAAAACTTTCAACACCTTTTCCTTGCGTTCAGCTTTGTTCATTTTAAGGTAGATCAATGGTAGTTCTACGTTCTCAAAAACAGTGAGCTCATCGATTAGGTTAAAGCTTTGGAAAACAAATCCCAGATTTCCTTTTCTAAGTTGGGTGCGTTGGCTTTCCTTTAGCCCGCCGACTTCGTGCCCGGCAAAATTGTAACTTCCCTCGGATGGATTGTCCAACATACCGATAATATTCAGCAGGGTTGATTTACCACATCCGGAAGGACCCATGATCGCCACGAATTCACCTTCTTCCACTTTTAGATTTACGCCGTTAAGCGCCAAGGTTTCCACTTCTTCCGTTCGGAAACTCTTCTTTAGGTTTGTTATCTGTATCATTTTTTGATGGTTGTTTTCTTGATTTATTTTAAAGACTGTTCGTTTTTGATGATTGTTACATATGCTTGAATCATTTCAACAAGATTCGCTCCGCATCACCAAAACTATCGTAGTTACTGGTAATGACCTGTTCCCCTGGCTGAAGCCCCTCAAGGACTTCGTAGTATCTTGAATTTTGTTTTCCCAAGCGCACGTTTCGCTTAATGGCTTCGCCTCCATTTGGATTTACAACAAAAACCCATTGTCCGCCGGTACTCTGAAAGAACCCTCCTTTTGGCAACAAGAGAGCATCGTTGGATTCGCCCAATTGCAATCTAATATTATAGCTTTGTCCAGCGCGGATGGTCTCGGGTTTGTCATCAACAAAGACCAAGTCCACACGGAACCTACCGTTTCTTACCTCTGGGTACACTTTTCGCAAACGTAGCTTGTACTCGTTGCCATTGCGCTCAAATGTGGCCGAGAGGTCTCTTTTTACTCGGTCAATATAATGCTCATCGATATCCGCTTCAATTTTAAAGTCGGTAAGCACATTGATCTGTCCTATACGCTGTCCTTGCGAGATATTTTGACCAATTTCAGCATCTAAAAACCCCAACTGGCCATCTGCAGGAGCCCGAACGTTTAGGTGGTCCAAGCGATCATAGACCATGGAAAGTGTTTTTTGCATACGTGCCAGGTCGGCATCCAATCCTGTTAGAGAGGTTTTGCGCAATTCATCGTCCTGTTCTGTTTGTAGCTTCACTATTTCGTGCTGTTTTTGTGCTAATTCGTAATCTTCCCTTGACTTTAAATAGGTTTCTTTGGAAATCAATTCTTCCTCGTAAAGTTCTTGATTCTGCTCGTAAGCGCGCTTTAGTCTCTGAACATCATATTGTGCCGTGGCCAAAGATTTTCTACCTTCTACTTGTCTGGAATCAAAAGTGAGTTTGGTAGATCGTAAATCGTTCTGTTTTAAGGCCAAGTTGCTTTCACTTGCCAAAATCTGTTCGTACAGGGCCATGTTTTCCAACCTTAAGATAATGTCTCCCTTTTTTACCATGGAGCCTTCTTCTATCAATTTTTCGGAAACCCGCCCTCCTTCGTAGGCATCCATATAAATTGTAGCTATCGGTGCCACATTGCCGTTTATGGTAATATAGTCATCAAACTTACCATCGCTAACGGTAGAAAGTGATAAACGCTCTTTGTCGGTTCTGAAAGTGGACATGGAACTGGCAAAAATCAATTTATAGCCAACAAACAAAAGCAATATGCCCAGGGCTATGTAGCCGTAATGTTTTAGTTTAAGTCCTTTCTTTTTTTCTAATTGTATATCCATGGTATGTTTTAGTTGATATTAAAAATGGGCAGCCCATTATAAAAATCGATGGTGCTTTGATTAACTTTTAGTTTTAGGCCTACTTGCAGGTTCTGGTTTTGCGCGACCCCGTACAGGTTTTTTGCCTGAAACAGTTCCAGTGCATTGATCAGTCCTTTTTCGTATCGTTTTTGTGCAATGTCAAAAGCAATTTTTTGAGATTCCACTTGCTTGGCACTCTGTTCGTACTCGGCAATTAAGGCCCTATTGTCCTGTACCAATTGTTGTAGTAGTTGAAATAGTTCTTGCTCCTGAATCTGCAAATTGTTCTTGGCCTGCATATAAGCTATTTTCTGTTGTTTTACCCGTGAGTGATTGGACCATCCATTACTGATCGGAATGTTCAATTGCGCTCCTACAAATTTGGATTGATTGTCCGTAAACTGTGTTTTAAATGGGATAACTTCTCCGTTCTGATCTACATTGGTCTCGAAATAACTGGTGCCATAGCCCGCAAATAAAGATAACGAAGGGTATAAAGAGCCCCTTGTGGCCTGCATTTGTTTTTTTGCTGCATTAACCCTGTATTCTTGGGATTTTACCAATGGCACAAACCCTCTCGCTGTTTGGTATAACGAATCTAAAGAGAGCTTTTCTTCCATGGCTATCTTGTCTTGCTCAAAGGTTTCCTGCAATTTAATATCAGATGCCTCGGTCCAGTTCATTTCTTGGATAAGCACTAACTTGGCATTGGTAAGTTGGTTTCTGTTTTGGGTCAATAAGAGCTTATCTCCCAAAAGATTGGACTCAGCTTCGTAAAGGTCGGCTCCGGCCATTAAGCCCAATTCTACCTGTTTTGCCACTAAATCGTAGTTTCCTTGTGAAATTTCCAGTTGTTCCAAGGAGTTGGCTACCAATCCTTCAAAGAATTTAATGTCGTAGTATGCACTCATTACCCTAAAGGCCAGCAAAAACTTCTCTTGTAAAATATCTTCTTGAGTGGCCTTATAAATAAACTTGGAGGCTCGTATGGTATTTAATTTTTGAAAACCACGGAACAAATCCAAATTGGCATTGAGCGAATAATTGTTGCTAAAAAAATCCGTGTTCACAATATCGTTGGTCTGTGGATCGGCAGATCTACCATATCGAATGGTGTAGTCAGCTGAACCGGAAACGGATGGCAACAGATCCCTTACCGACTGTCTGTAGGATTCCTTGCTGGAGTCGTTATTAAATGTTGTATTCTTTACCTGAAGATTGTGCTCTATGGCATAATCCACACATTCCTCCAAAGTCCACAACTTCTGGGAAAATCCGACCAAGGACACGAATAAAAATAATGTTGTTATGTATGTTTTTAATCTCATAATAATATCCTGTGCCAAATTAAAGGCTATTCTTGTGCCAAGTTTATACATAATTGTTTTTCAGTTGTTTAGAAAAATAATTAGATGAATACCCGGCTAATGTGTAAAATTTTTATACAAAATTTGTCCAAATATTTTACAGTTGTGTCGTTTGTGTTCTAGCAATTAGTAGCTTTAGCTTAGAAAATGAATTGTGAAGCTTTATGGTCAATGCAAATATTTTGGTGGTTGATGATAACAAAAGCGTGTTGAGTGCTTTGGAGATTCTATTACAATTTGAGTACAAAAGCGTCCAAACCATTTTTAACCCCAACCAGATTACTTCTTTTCCTAACTTGGAGGATATTGACATCGTACTGCTGGACATGAATTTCTCTGCTGGTGTCAATACTGGCAACGAAGGGTTGTTCTGGCTCAACGAGATCAAAAAGCGTTCCCCGAATACCTCCGTAATAATGATGACGGCCTATGGCGCTGTGGATCTAGCGGTAAAGGCACTAAAACAAGGAGCATCAGATTTTGTGCTGAAGCCATGGAACAACGAGCGTTTAATGACAACTGTAAAATCTGCCCTAGAGCTTAGAAAGTCCAAACAAGAAATTCATAACCTCAAGAAAAAGGAAAATAATCTAAAGCAGGTCATCAACGAAGGACGAAACTTCATCATAGGTCAGTCCAAGGCTCTTACCTCTGTATTGAATCTAGCAGCAAAAGTGGCCAAAACGGATGTTAATGTGCTGATTACCGGCGAAAATGGTACTGGAAAGGAATTGATCGCCCGGGAACTGCATCGGTTGTCAACACGAAAAGATGAAGTTTTTATTCCCGTAGATATGGGTTCCATTGCCGAAAACTTGTTCGAAAGTGAGCTTTTTGGGCATGTTAAAGGTTCTTTTACCGATGCCAAAGAGGATAGAGCCGGTAAGTTTGAAGCCGCTCACCAAGGTTCCCTTTTCTTGGATGAAATTGGCAATCTTTCTCTTCAAATGCAGGCAAAACTATTATCCTCCATCCAAAATAGAACTGTGGTCAGGGTTGGCTCCAACAAACCAATCGATGTGGATATTCGACTAATCTGTGCAACTAACTGCAATTTAGAGCAAATGGTCGCCGACGGATTGTTCCGAGAGGATCTATTGTACCGAATCAACACCATCCACATAGAAGTACCTCCATTAAGAGAAAGGAACGATGATATTTTGGTGTTGGCAGATTTCTTCCTTAAAAAATTTGCCCATAAATACGATAAGGGTGGACTACGGATAAATCAAACCGCCCAAGAAAAACTTATGGAATATGCATGGCCCGGCAATGTTCGTGAGTTACAGCACACCATGGAGCGTGCCGTTATCCTATCCGATGGCAATGTGTTAAAACCTTCGGATTTTCTGCTACATGCCAAGCCTATGCAATCTATGGACAACGAACCTATGACACTCAACGAGATGGAGCAACAAATGATCTTAAGGGCACTGGAACAAAACGAGGGAAACTATAGTGCTGCAGCGGAGCAATTGGGCATATCGAGACAGACACTCTATAACAAGTTGAAGAAAAAAAGTGACTAATGGCAAGTAGAAACTTTTATATTCAAATGATCGTCAGGGTGCTATTTCTCACCTTAACTGCCATTGTATTGGCATTTTCGGTATCAAAACAATGGTATTTTACATTAGGTTTATCCATAATCGTTTTGGTCGTACAGGTATTTTCCCTGATTACTTTTATTAACCGCACCAATCGTAAAATCGCCTATTTTTTCGACGCCATCAAAAACGAGGATTTTACCTTACGTTTTCCAGAAGGTGTTACCATTGAATCTTTTAAGGAGTTGAACAAAAGCCTAAACCGTGTGAATGGATTAATACAAGAGGTCCACTTACAATTACAGGTTCGGGAACAGTACTATCAAGAAATTTTGAAACAGGCCAGTATTGGCATAATGACCTATAACGACAAGGGACATATTCTTTTTGCCAATCCGTTCTTGGAACAACTATTGGACTATACTCCCTTAAACCACATCAAACAGCTCAAACAGGTAGATGAAAATCTCTATCAGATCTTTAAGAATTTTAAGCCCTTTCAGCGCAAAATGTTCCAGTTGACCAATGAACGGGAGCAAACACAATTGGCATTAAAATCGACATCCCTGTCCTTGAACGGTCAATCGTTGCTTTTGGTGGTGGTTCAGGATATTCACAAAGAACTGGACGAAAAAGAAACCGAATCTTGGGTGCGTCTTATTCGTGTTCTTACCCATGAGATCATGAACACCATTACCCCCATTGCCTCAATTTCGGATTCCATTATAAAATACTACCGAAAGGGAGGTAAGATCACTCCAATGAAAGAGCTTGAGGAAAGTCAGATCAAAAATACCTTGAAAGGCTTGGAGGTAATCAAAGAGCAGGGGGGCGACCTGATGGATTTTGTACAATCCTACCGAAGTCTCTTGCACGTACCCGACCCAAATAAATCACTGGTGAAGGGCAAGGATCTTTTAGAAAAAATCAATGTACTTATGTCCGCAAGATTACTGGACGGAGAAAGTGAGTTCAAGGTGTTTTGTAAACCAGATGACTTAGAGTTTTATATTGATGAAAAACAAATAGGGCAGGTACTGATAAATCTAACCAAAAATGCGCTGCAATCTGTTGAGCACACTAAAGATGGTAAAGTCCACGTAGTGGCCGGAATCGATGTTAACGGTTCTAAATACATTGATATAATCGACAATGGACCTGGAATTTCTCCCGAGCTGATAGATGAAATTTTTGTTCCATTTTTCACCACCAAAAGCGAAGGCACCGGAATTGGCCTTAGCCTTTCCAAGAGGGTGATGCAACTTCATGGAGGAAGCATACAGGTACGGTCCACCCCTGAAAAAGAAACTGTTTTTCGACTTACATTTGCGTAACCAGATGATGAAAAAAGCACTTTTGGAGTTTTGTTGGAACTATGTCCACAAAAAAACAAACCGACTTAAAAAACAGAGTGATGGCCTCCAGGAATCTTTAGGTTCCGAAACCAAAAGTTCCGCTGGGGACAAGCATGAAACTGGACGGGCCATGGTACAATTAGAGCAGGAAAAACTAGCTCAACAATTGCAAGAACTGGAAGTTACCCGAAGTATTCTTCACAAAATAAATATCGATGTGCCATCCAACAAAGTACGTTTGGGCTCCATAGTAAAAACGAGTTTGGCATATTATTTTATCGCGATATCTACCGGTGTGTTCAAACTAAGTAATGAAGAGGTTTATTGCATTTCTGCAAATGCACCCATCGCCAAATTACTTATAGGAAAGGAAAAAGGGGATAATTTTGTTTTTAACGGAAAAACCTATTCCATTATAGAAGTGTCTTAAAAATCCTGTTCAGGAATCCTCCTCCACAAGTTTCATTCCCGGCTTTTCTTCGCGTTTAAAAACAATGACCAGAAAAAGAATTCCAATAATGATCAAAAAAACAATTTCCAAAGTGGACAATAACTGATTCATACCAAGAGACCTTTTGGAGCGCTGAGTCAACTGTTTCCCTTCCGAAAGCTGTACGGCAGAAAGCTCGTCAAGATTATCGCTGATGCTGTTAAGTACAGATAGAATCTCCCCTTTATTGTCTTGATTTTTCTCCAGACTTTTTAGGGCAGCATAGTTTTCCCTGAGTTGGGTCAAATGTTTGGATTCATCAATGGTCAATTCGGTATTCGCAAAATCCACTAGGATGTTTTTAATATCCGGGTGTTGGGGCATTTTATTGATGTATGTATCATTATTGGCCAAAAACAGTTCCTTTTCGTGGAAGAAATTGTTCAGGGTATAAATATACTCTTGGACCACCAAACGATCTTCAAAAACCGAATCTACACCTTGCTCCACGGTAGAAAAATTTCTTTTATTCAATCGATTGGAGGCAAGTACCAATAAAAATGCCGCTGCAAGTATAAATCCCGAATTAATACGTCGTTTTATGTTCCTCATTGTAGCATTCTGGTTTTACGGTGTTAGACTTCTGATTATCCCGATATTACGAATTTATTTTTTGATAAAAAATCCGCCCAGCCTAGCTAACCATTTCATTGAGCAAACCTAGAAGCTTAGAACTGAGCGGAAAACATCACAATCAAGCAATTAAAGCGCACTTAACTCGCCAGATTTAAGTGCAATCATTACATCTGCCTGTACCTTAGGATAGTTTACAAAAAACTAAATGCTATCCTTATTTATTTTACCAAAACCCTTTACAAAGGATTTTTTAATATTCGAAACTGGGCAATGTTTGATGTGCTTGTTCCACACCTACAATCCTAAAGGATTTAATATCCGATGGAACACCCAATTGAACAGAATCATTTACTGCTTGCCCAACCAAACTTGCCCCCAAAGAACTTACTACCGAAATCACATTGGTTTTAAAATCTCCCTTTGTGGACGGTACCAATTGGAAGGTTTGGCGAGCCCCGTTTAAAAACTCCACTGTTACTTTAGAGTTCAGTCGAACTACATCGTCCGGTATATCCATTTCATCTTCCACCAAAGCCACATCTATTCTTTCACCCAACTGCTCCAATGCATCCTTATGGGCATAATCTTCATAATGCTTATGGAAATTCAGTATCCTTTTCAGGTTTACATAATCCTTCTTCTCCATAATAAGACTTCCATACTTCATTTTCTGTGCATAACGGATAGGGCGCTAACTTAACACACCTGTTTTTAGGTCAAAAACAAAGCAAAGGATGTGCCATTGGAAAACAACTCTTTGACATTAAAAACACAACAGCCTGACTAACAACTACTTGGTTAAACTCAATATTTGTGTAGTATTTCTATTTGATGGGTAAAAAGTACCCGACTGGAACATTTTCACCCGGTCGCTATTTTACTTTTAAGTAAGTGTTCTCCCTCTTACAATAATGTAATGCACCTGTATATTCCAAATCGATTTTATTCATGATCAATAATCTTGGGCTTTCCAATAGAATATTTAACCCTGCTTGTCTTGATGGCGCACCCCCTTTTTTTGAAAATATTAATGCAACTATGTTGCATTAATATAAATTATTCATATGTTTGATAAAATTTTTGCAGCTATCAAAATATGTAGAATAAATGTGCGATCACTTTATTTGTTTATATATGTATGATGCCTCCATCTGAAAAAAATTGACATAAATTATATGAAGATAAAAACCCAAACCTACGATATCATCGCAATGACGAGTTCGTTGATTTGTGCTGTACATTGTGCAGCAGTGCCCATTCTGCTATCGTTCTCATCCTTGTCCGGTTTACACTTTCTGCACAACCCAATTATAGAATGGTCCTTTATTGGGCTTGGTATCACATTTGTGTTTATTTCCTTGTGGCCAAGTTATTACAAGGTGCACCGAAGAACAAGACCCTTGTTTATTGCCGCCATTGGTTTCGGAATTATTGCCTTGGGCCGACTGGATTTTAGCGAAGCTTGGGAAACAGTAAACACCGTGGGTGGAGCTCTTTTGGTATCTGCAGCACATTTTGTGAATTGGAAGATTGTACATTCAAAAGCACAGCATAAACACTAACTCTTTCAACTTTTGCTTTATGGCATAGGACTTTAAGATCTCCTTAACAATATTTATAATAACTTTATTGCCTTATGCAACAGGTTTACGTAAAACAAGGGATCGGCTTACTCTTCTTGACCATTTTTCTAATGGTAAAAATGGCCGGACTCCATGTTTTGGTGCACGACGAAGATCGGAACCATTATGCCCATTGCGTTGTTGGAGATCTTATTGTAAAAACCCAACATTCCCCGGAGCTATTTCCTTTGGAAGCAGATTTCGAGGTTTTAATCGTTAGATCCAATCCAACAAACCAAATTTCGCAGGAATACAGATTTCTCTCCGTTGGTATTTTAGCTTCTAGCCAACTCTTCTGCAGGCCCCCGCCCCTCTCTTAAAACAATTGTTCTTTCTGCTTTTTGGATTTTACACACCAGTTCTACATAAACTGGACATAAATTCACTTGACAAGAACAAAAAACAGATGCAACATTGCACTTTCCACAGTCTGTGCAGATGCTACACTTTTAATCTAACCCAATACTATAAAGTTGAAGGATTTTGACAAAAAACAAAATTCAACAATGAACAACAATACTACGCCCCGCCCCTCACAATTTGAATATTCCAGTGACGCCGATGGCAACATAGGAGTACTGTTGGTATTTGGTCTTGTGGTATAGGAAAGATCGGAGAAAAAAGGATTGTTGAACCAATAACCTAATAGAAAAATAATCGGATATTCGTGTTAATGATGAATGAAGTATGATAAAAACCAGTAATCTCAAATTTAAATACAATAACGACAATACCACCTTCAAGTTCCCCGACATTACAT
>JAAEZN010000107.1 GCA_018222835.1 Algicola sp.
CCTCAGTTGGAGCGTGATCAGGCCAAACTATACGAATTGATTTGGAAACGTACCTTGGCTTCGCAAATGAGCGATGCCCAATTGGAACGTACCAACGTAAAAATACAGGCAAGTACCCATAACGAAGAGTTTACCGCAAATGGTGAGGTGGTAAAGTTTGATGGTTTCCTAAAAGTTTATCTGGAGGGCACCGACGACGAAGATGGGGAAGAGCAAGAGGGAATGTTGCCTGCCATGGACGTGGGCGAGGCACTTCAAAATGTTTATATTTCTGCAACAGAAAGATTCACGAGACCACCATACCGTTATTCGGAAGCTTCTTTGGTAAAGAAACTGGAAGAGCTGGGAATAGGTCGTCCATCTACTTACGCACCTACCATAACAACCATTCAGAATAGAGGTTACGTGGAAAAAGGTACCGTTGAGGGATCGGAACGTAAATACGTGCAGTTGGTGTTGGAAGAGGGTAAAGTGTCCGATAGCCAACTCAGTGAAATGGTAGGTTCCGAGAAAGGAAAAATAGTTCCAACCGATATAGGGATGATCGTAAACGACTTTTTGGTTACGCATTTCACCCAAATTTTGGATTATAATTTTACTGCCCAGGTAGAGGAAGATTTTGATGAAATTGCATCTGGTGATGAAGATTGGCAGGAAATGATGAAAAATTTCTACAAGGATTTCCATCCCAATGTTTTAGAAGTGGAGGAAAATGCCGAACGAGCGAGTGGAGAGCGAGTACTGGGTACCGACCCAAAATCGGGTAGGCAAGTATCCGTTCGTTTGGGTCGTTTTGGTCCCATGGTCCAGATTGGTACTGTGGACGACGAGGAAAAACCAGAGTTTGCCAGTTTGTTGCCCGATCAGTCTATTGGAACCATTACGTTTGAAGAGGCAATGACACTTTTTGAACTTCCACGTAAACTTGGCGTTTACGAAGGAGAGGAAGTAGAGGCAAATGTTGGCCGCTATGGCCCTTATGTGAGGTTTGGGAAAAAATTTATTTCGTTGGACAAAGGCGAAAGTGCTTTCGATGTGGATATGGATCGTGCCATTGACTTGATCAAGGCAAAACAAAGAGCAGATGCCCCTATTGCCACCTACGAGGGAAAAGATGTTACCAAAGGTAAAGGTAGGTTCGGTCCTTTTATTAAATGGGACGGTATCTTTATTAATGTGAACAAAAAATATGATTTCGACAATCTTTCCGATGGAGATATTGCTGAGTTGATCGAGGCCAAAAAGAAAAAGGAGGCAGAGAAACTCGTTCAAGAGTGGCCTGAAGAAAAAATCAGGATAGAAAAAGCTCGTTGGGGAAGACACAATATTATAAAGGGTAGGGTAAAGGTGGAACTGACCAAAGATGTGGACGCTACCAAAATAACATTGGAGGAGGCGCAAGCGCTATTGGAAAAGAAATCACCAAAGAAAAAAGCCAAGACAAAAGCTAAGAAATAATATGGCCTTCGATTTTCTGGTTCCGGTCAAGGACAAAGTATTGGCGCATTCCGAATTGCTGCCAGAACAAGCATTGGGCAAAAACATTCATGTACACACAGAGCAAGATGGGCTTCCGGTATTTGCACATGCCGATGTTGCCATTTTTGGTGTGTTGGAATCCAGAAATGCATTTGAAAAAAAACCCGAGAAACTTGATCTCGACGAAGTGCGGATTCAGCTCTATCGTTTAATGATGGGCAATTGGAATTCCACCATTATCGATATTGGGGACGTAGAAGAGGGCAACACCGTTGAGGATACATATTTTGTTGTAAAGGAAATTGTAGCGGGTCTATTGGAGGAAAACATTATTCCTATTGTATTGGGACTTACCCAGGACATAACCTTTCCGACCTACCGTGCTTTCGACAAGATCAAGAATATGGTGAACCTGGTCTCCATTGATAGTCGATTCGACTTTGGGGAAGATGACGAGTTGATCTCATCGCACTCCTATATGAGTAAGATAATTACAGATAAGCCCAATAATCTTTTTAATTTTTCGAACATAGGGTACCAAAGTTATTTTAATGCCCAAGAAGAAAAAGATTTGATGGAGCGTCTGTTTTTTGATGCCTACCGCTTAGGAGAGATTATATCAAATATAGAATTGGCCGAACCTGTATTGCGCAGTAGCGATATTGTTAGTTTAGATCTAAGGGCCATCCGGGCCAGTGAAATGGGAATGGCCCGTAACTTTTCTCCCAATGGTTTCACAGGAAGGGAGATTTGTGCCATAGCCCGTTATGCAGGTATCAGCGACAAAGTTTCACTTTTCGGGATCTACGAAGGGGAAAACTCTCACCAGGCATTTCAAATGATCGCCCAGATCATATGGTATTTTATAGAGGGCCTAAGCTATAGAATAAAAGAATACCCCAGTTCCAAGAACGAAGACTTCACTAAATTTACCGTACCGACCGATACGGAAGAACTTATCTTTTATAAAAGCCACATCACAGAACGGTGGTGGGTAGAGGTGCCAACAATTTTAGCAGAACATACTAAAACAAATTCGGTGGCGTTATTACCATGCACCGAAGAGGACTATTTGGATGCTTGCAACCAAAACATTCCCGAAAGGTGGTTCAAAGCTTACAGAAAAGGCTTGAACTAAATAAATTAATTTTTGACCATTAATTGTTTTTGACACAATAATTTATTCAAAAATCAGTTTTGAGAATAATGAACCTGTGTATAACAGTTATAAATCTTGAATCGAACAATTTAACCTAAAGTATGAGAAAGCTATTCTTGTCATCTATAGCACTTGTTTTTTTGCTTACCAGTTGTGGCTCTAAATCAAAGTCAAAAGGTGAACTAGTTGGGGTAAGGGGAAAAAAATGGCATCCAGAAAAACCCTATGGAATGGAACTGATTCCCAGAGGCGCCTTTGTAATGGGTAAAGCCGAAGAGGATCAGGCAAAAGTATTGAACGCTCCCACAAGAACGGTAACCGTACGTTCCTTTTATATGGACGATACGGAAATCACTAATAGTGAGTACCGTCAGTTCGTGGAGTGGGTCAAAGATTCCATTGTGCGAACCAAACTGGCCATTTTGGCCGATGAGTTGGGTATTAGTCCAGAAGATGAAGGTATCGGCGAGTACGCCTTTAAAGATACGGACACTACGGAACTTTCGGCATACGATAAGTATATGCTCGATAATTACGCAGGACTGGGAGCTACCGGTTACGAAGGCCGTTCATTGAACAAAGATGTAGATATTATTTGGGATACTTCCGAGTACCCAGACGAGTATTACTCCGAGGTAATGGACTCTATGTACCTTCCAGAAGAGGAAAGCTACAATGGATTGAGAAGTATTGATGTTACCAAGATAAAGTACAAATACAGCTGGATGGATATCGAAGCTGCGGCCAGAGCAAGATCGGGCAGCAGAAAAGACTTCATTAAACAGGAAGAATTGGAAATTTATCCGGACACCACTGTATGGATTCGAGATTTTGAATATAGTTACAACGAGCCAATGCACAACGATTACTTCTGGCACGATGCCTACAGCGATTATCCTGTAGTTGGGGTAAACTGGATGCAGGCCAAGGCTTTCTGTAACTGGAGGACCAAATATAAAAACGACGATCAAAAAAGTCGCGGGAAACAATTTGTGAACCAATTTAGGTTGCCAACGGAAGCCGAATGGGAGTATGCAGCAAGAGGAGGTATAGAAGGAGGAACATATCCTTGGGGAGGGCCTTACGTAATAAGCGATACAGGTTGTTTTATGGCCAATTTTAAACCACAGCGAGGGGATTATGCGGCAGATGCTGCCCTGTATACTGTAGAAGCAAAATCTTTTGAGCCAAACGACTACAACCTTTACAATATGGCAGGTAATGTTTCAGAGTGGACCAATTCCAGCTTTGATCCAGGGGCCTACGAATATCTGTCCACAATGAACCCGAACATTGGTTCACAGGACAATCAAAGAAAGGTAATCCGTGGCGGGTCTTGGAAGGATGTTGCCTACTTCCTACAAGTAAGTACAAGGGATTACGAATACCAGGATTCGGCAAGAAGCTACATTGGCTTTAGAACGGTTCAGGATTATATGGGAGAGGAAGACTCCACAAGAGGTCAAGGATTACCTGACTAATTAAAATTCAACTAGGGGAACATTATATAAATAACAAGTAAAAGTAGTAACCAAATACTTATTTATATAACTTAATTAAAACTAGAATTATGGCGCAGTCAAAATCAACAAAAAAACTGTTTAACATGGCCTACGGGCTAGGAGCATCGGTAGTAATTATTGGTGCATTGTTCAAGATCCTTCACTGGGAGTTCGGACCACTTACAGGTGGACTTCTTCTTGCCGTTGGACTTATTACCGAAGCATTGATCTTTGCTATCTCTGCATTTGAACCAGTAGACGACGAGTACGATTGGTCTTTGGTGTACCCAGAATTGGCTGGAGGACAACAGAGTGCTTCCAAAAAACAAGAAGCCAAAGATGCCCAAGAAGCCGAAGGTCTTCTATCCAAGAAATTGGACAACCTACTTAAAGAAGCTAAAATCGATTCCGATCTTTTTGCCAATTTGGGTGAGAGTATCAAGAGTTTTGAAGGTGCCGCTAAGAATATCACTCCTACTACAGATGCTATTCAGCACACTAAAAAATACTCTGAGGAATTGTCTCATGCAGCAGCTCAAATGGAGTCTTTGAACAGCTTGTACAAAGTACAGTTGGAAAGCGCTAGCAGACAAGCTTCCATCAATGAAGAAGTAGTACAGAATGCAGGTGCCTTGAAAGACCAAATGGAGTCTTTGGCAACTAACCTTTCATCTTTGAACGGAGTGTACGGAGGTATGCTAACAGCCATGGGCGGAAAAAACTAATTAGAGGTTTTTGATCAACAAAAAACAAAACCAAATCAAATTAATTATTAAATCTAATTAGAAAAACATGGCAGGAGGAAAACAAACACCACGTCAGAAGATGATCAACCTTATGTACTTGATCTTCATCGCGATGTTGGCACTTAATATGAGCAAGGAAGTACTTGCAGCATTCGGACTTATGAACGAAAAGTTGGAAACTTCCAACACGAGCATGGACTCCAACAACGCTAGTTTCTTTGCTAGTTTGGAGACCAAAGCTTCCGAAAACGCTGAAGAGTACGGAGAGCTTTACGAAGATGCCCAAAAGGTAAAAGAACTTTCAGATGATTATTATAGCTATTTGGAAGGTTTGAAAAAAGAAATGACCGCAGATTTGGAAGACCCAAAAGACTACGTGGTTATGGATAAGTCGGATTACTTGGACCAAAAATTCTTTCAAGGTGACAATTTGGGCCCAGAAGGAAAAAAGTTCATGGAGTATATCAACAATTATCGTGATGGCGTGATCAATGCATTGCCAGAAGGTAAGTTTGAAACATTGAAAGCTGCTGTTAAAGCTCGTTTTGCAACAGGTGACGCTGAAGGTAAGGTTGAGAAAAGAGACGGAACCCGTCAAGATTGGATCAACTACCACTACGAAGGATTCCCATTGGTGGCTTCTTTGACCAAGATGACCCAATTGCAGGCCGACATCAAAACTACCGAGCAAGAGGTGTTAAAGACCCTATTGGAAGGTGAGTTGACAGAAGCTGTATCCTTGACCAACTTTGCAAGTTCATTGTCAGCTCCAAAAACGGCTTATTATGCAGGAGAAAAATATGATGGAAAAATCATTGTTAGTAAAACTGACAAGACTTCCACGCCTGTAAAAGCTGAATTGACTTTGGACGGAAGACCAATGACGGAAGGGAAGGATTACGAGTTGGAAGCTGGTGGAATCAAAATGTTGATCAGTGCCGGTACTCCTGGTGACCATACCATTAAAGGAACCATGACCTTTATGCAGGATGGCGAAGAGGTGCCAGTAGAAGTAAACAATACTTTTGCAACTATCTCCATGCCTAACGCAGCAGTTATCTCAGCAGATAAGATGAACGTGGTTTACAGAGGTGTTTCCAACCCAATGACGATTTCTATCCCTGGGATTCCAGATAACAAGGTGTCTGCAAATGCTCCTGGTTTGAGCAGAAGAAGCGGAAGCCAATACGTTATGAACCCAGGTACAGGTAGGTCGGTAACCATTACCGCTTCAGGTACATTGCCAGATGGTAAAGGTATCTCTACCAAGTCCGAGTTCCGTATCAAGGATATTCCAAGGCCAAGCGGTACAGTCCGTGGAGAGTCAGGTAGCGTTAAGATGCCAAGAAACAACCTGGAAATTTCTACTGTTAGCGCTATGTTGGAGGACTTTGATTTTGATTTGAACCTAGCTGTTAGCCAGTTCAAGTTCAAAGTACCAGGTCAGCCTACGGTAGTGGTAAACGGAAACAAATTGGATGGTAGAGCCAAGTCTGCACTTAAAAGAGCAGGTAGAGGCGAGTCTGTCCAGATATTCGATATCCAAGCTTACATCACAAACAACAAGAGCTACAAGTTGAAAAAAGTATCTCCTGTAGTGGTTGAGCTTACTAACTAAGAAGTATAAAAAGTATACAAGTTATCATGAATTGGAAGAACGCATTATTAATTGGATTGTTGGGCATATTGCCAGTATCGATCATGGCACAAGCAAATATTTTGAATGCCAAGATGCCAGAGGATATAGGTAAGAAAACCCAAGCTCAGATCGAGCAGGACAACGATGAGCCTTTAGCATATGGTTATGTGGACGATAGGGATATCCTTTGGTCCAAGACCGTATGGGAAATCATCGATCTTGACGAGAGAGTTAACTTTCCATTATATTACCCGACCGATACCATAGATATTGGAAAGGATAGAAGGTCACTGTACCACGTTTTGATGAAAAATATCAGAAACGGAAATCTTACTGAGATTTATACAGATTCCTACTTTACTGAAAAAAGAAAGTTGGAAGACCTTGGAGCCACTTTGAGCAAGGTGGATACCACGGACCTTGGATACGAGCAGGTAAATGCTGGTGAGGCAGTTTCTCCGGAGTTTATAAACAAAAGAGACCTGACCGCAGCAGATATCGAGGAGTATCGTATAAAAGGAATTTGGTATTTCGATAAACGCCAAGGTGAGCTTAAGTATCGCTTATTGGGAATTGCCCCAGTTGCCCCGGACGTAAACTTTATAGATGATGAGTCTGTAGATCCGGGACAGAACAAAGTAGAATTGTTTTGGGTATGGTACCCTGCGGCAAGGCAAATTTTGCACGATGCCAAAGTGTACAACCAACGGAATTCGGCAAGACCCCTCTCCTTTGATATGCTGCTGAACGCGCGTCGATTCAACGGTGTAATTTACCAAGAGGAAAACGTTCACGAAGATCGTAAAATCAGCGATTACATATTTGATAATGCACTGTTCCAGCTCTTAGAAGGCCAAAGAATCAAAGAAGGTATTCGGGATAGGGAACAAGATATGTGGGCTTACTAAGCCGTATAATATTTCCAATTCAATAAAGCAGAACGCCGCACTTAGTGCGGCGTTTTTTTGTTTTATACTTGGGCATGTATTGTGGTAAGATCAACCATATGCCTAATTTTGCAGTATGCTGGATTATATAATAGTAGGTTTGGGTTTGGCGGGCATTTCGTTCTGCGAAGTATTGGAAAAGGAAGGCAAAACCTTTGCCGTAATCACCGATGAGTCCCAACAAGCATCCCAAGTTGCAGGAGGCTTGTACAACCCAGTTATCCTAAAGCGGTTTACCATGGCGTGGAAAGCAAAGCATCAACTGGAAATAGCAAAGCCATTTTATCGAGGTCTGGAAGAAAAACTGGGCGTAAAACTGGATTATGAACTTCCGGTATTGCGAAAATTTGCTTCCATTGAAGAGCAGAACTTTTGGTTCGAAGCGGCAGACCGTACAAATTTGGATTATTTTCTATCCACCAAAATAATTGCCAATACGAACCCTGTCATTGATGCGCCTTTTGGTTTTGGAGAAGTAAAATATACCGGTAGGATCGATACGGGTACTTTGGTAAGTTCCTACAAAAACTATCTTCAGAGTACCGGTTCACTACTGGAAGAATCTTTGGATTTTGATAAGTTGTCAATATCAGAGGAGAGCATAACATATAAGTCCATTGTAGCTAAAAACATAGTTTTTGCCACTGGGTATGGACTCAAGCAAAATCCGTATTTTGAGTATCTTCCTCTAAATGGGACCAAAGGAGAGTTGTTGATCATACATGCGCCTGAGTTCAAAGAAAAAAATGTAATCAAGTCATCAGTGTTTACAATCCCAATGGAAAATGACCATTATTTGGTGGGTGCTACTTATAAATGGAAGGACAAGACGAATGTTCCCACGCAAGAATCCAAAAATGAGCTTTTGGAGAAACTGGGAACTTTTTTAAAATGCGATTTTAGGGTCGTGGACCATGTTGCCGGTATTCGGCCCACTGTCGTAGATCGTAGGCCACTGTTGGGTAGGCATCCGGAACATAAAAATATGTATGTGCTGAACGGATTTGGTTCCAGAGGAGTGCTTATAGGCCCATATGCTTCAAACCAATTGTTTGGTTATATTCAAAACAAAACTCCTTTGGATTCCGAAATGGATATCCAAAGATTTACAAAAAAATATTATCCCAATTAATCTATGCTACCTTTTGTTGCTTAATGGCACCGGAATCGTATTTCACAAAGAAATTGATCCAGATATTTCGGGACAACCTAAGGATAAAAGGCATAAAAACTATCAAGGTACCAACAATTGAGATAAAGGTAGTTACCAAAGATGTGCCTAGAAACAGGAAGGAAATCACAAAAGCGGCAACAGCAAAAGCCACACCAACGGCATAGCTAACGTACATTGCCCCATAAAAAAACGATGGCTCAATTTTGTACTTTAAACCACAATGAGAGCATCTATCGTTCATACTAAAGATTTTTGATAGCGCATAGGGATTGGAGTTCTCATACATGCTTTCTTCGTGGCATCTTGGACAGTTTCCTGTTAAAATGCTGTACATTTTGGTTCCTTTTTTTAACATTTGCAAGGCTTTTACGCAAAAGTACACATTCGCCAAATAATTAATTGTAATCAAGGTCACATATAAATGCTAAATATTCATAATCTTTCTGTAGCTTTTGGAGGGGAGTATCTATTCGAAGAAATATCCTTTCGTCTCAATGGAGGCGATAGAGTAGGTCTTATTGGAAAGAACGGTGCCGGAAAATCCACAATGCTCAAGCTCTTGGCCAAGGAAATGCCTTTGGATGAGGGAACGATAGCCACTGAAAAGGATGTGAA
>JAAEZN010000108.1:0-8073 GCA_018222835.1 Algicola sp.
CTATAGAACATTCCATCAACAACGTATAATATACTAGTTGCATCCGAATATGTACCAAGACCACGGATTCTAACGGTAGGTGATGCCCCTGGAGACCCCGGAGTTACAATCTGAACACCAGCCACTTTACCCTGTAAAGATTGTACTGGGTTTGCAGATGGGGTTTTTTCAATTTGCTCGGTGCCAACGGTGACAATCGAACCCGTTAAATCCGATTTCTTTTGAGTACCATAACCTACAACGACCACTTCATCCAAGCTTTGGGTATCCTCCTTCATTATCAAATCAATGGTGGTCCTGTTATTAATGGGTACCTTTTGAGTAGCAAATCCGACATAACTGAACACCAGGGTTCCATTACTCGGAGCATTATCAAAACGATAGTTCCCATCAAAATCAGTTTGAATCCCTGTAGTAGTACCTTGAAGCACTACACTTGCTCCGGGCATCGGTTGCCCTTGCTCATCCAATACCGTTCCCGTAATCATTATATTGTTTTGTGCCATAAGTATGGCCTGAAACAATAAGAATGATATTAGCAAAAGTTTGCTTTTAATTTTCATAATTGTGCAAAAATAGAGTTAGATTTTAACTAAATTAATAAAGGATTAAGGGCTGGAAGTCAAGTTGGAATACATAAAAAATACATCAGCCCAATAATCACCGAAACCCCGTATTTCACAACCCTTGCAGTAGTTACCGGTTAACTTGAGGCAAAAAAAATTAACATAGTGATGTAGTATTGATGTAGTGCTAAAAACTGCTTTGAAAACTCTTTAGGTTACTCTTGCCGTTATCTAAAACGTAATAAGGAAATTGGAAAGGTTTTCAGAACTGTCCATATCCAATTTCTTTCTAAGCCTATATCGATGTATCTCAACACCTCTAATAGTTATCCCCATTAGTGGAGCAATTTCCTTGGTTGAAAGGTTCATCTTTAGGTAAGCACAGAGCTTTAGATCCTTTGGCGTCAAAGTGGGATAGGATTTAAGTAATCGCTCAAAAAAATCTTCATGTAGTTCCTTAAAATTGACCTCAAAACGCTTCCAGTCCTCTGTATCTTCAATAGAGTTATTGAGCTTTTTAATAAATGAACGGTATCGCTGAGAATTGGGAAACTTATCTTTGTTCATCACCAGCATATTCTTTAATTCCAATATCATTTCGTTTTTCTTGGCAATGTTCAAAGTAGTACTGGCCAGTTCGTTTTGCTTTAATCTTACTTCTTTGGCCAATTCCTCTTTTTCAAGTTTTGCCATATGTTCCCGCTGCTCGTGCATCATGCGTCGTTCCAGCTCTCGGTGTTTTCTGTCCAGTTTTTTTCTATTGTACCTTCGTACCAAATAAATAGCCAATAGTCCCAATGCGGTATAGATGAACATACTCCACCAAGAGAAATACCAAGGTGGGGCTATTTGAAAATTCAGTGTATTGAAATTTGAAATTGTGTCACCCATTCCAACCGTGGCAACCTTTAAAGTATATTCCCCAAAAGGTAGGTTTTGGAAGTTGATGGAACCGCTTTCCGAATATTCAGAATAGTCCTTTGGACCTTTCAACTCGTAATAGTAATGTGGGGAAATGTACTTCGGAGAGGCTATTTCCACAGTTATCGATTGAGAATGCCCAAATGGCACTTCCAAAGTACCTTCCCGTACCGAATGCTTCAATTCTTGATCCTTTAACACCACAAAATCAGGTGTCGGTATCTCCAGAAGCTCAGAAATACTCATTATTTCTTTATTATCAATTTGGGCAAAACCGTCGATTAGGGTAATGTAGGATATACTATCGTTGACCTTGACCACTTTCTGAGAGTCAGGAGCCAATCGCTCGCGTAGTGGCAAATCGGTCAACATAAGACTGTCTCCCTTTAGATTGGTATAAATTACTGCTTTTTGTTCCTCATCATCCACAAACCAAAAAAATTGTTCATCAAAAAACAGCAACCCCTTATTCCGATAATCCACAAACTCATCAAACATTTCCAAATAATCACCAATAGGATTATAACTGTACCATGTACCCTCACTGTTTAAAACAATGTTATTTTTGATATTGTACAACATTACATTGTATTCGCTCGGAGAACCATCCTGCTCAAACGTTTGAATCTCATCCAGCTCATTGTAGCCTCCCTTTTCAAAATGAATTCTAGAAAACCCTTTATACGGATGGGCCACCCACAAAATATTTGGGGTTTCAAAACACAACTGCTTTATTGGTGCGACGAACCCTTCTATGGGTTCCACATCCCATTCTCCATTTTCTAGTTTTTGAAATTTGGCCAATCCATTATATGTTCCCTGAACATATGTGGCCTTTTCGTCGGGAATCTTTATTATTTGATAGCCTCCCGCCACTGTACTCAAAAGTTCGAACCTATCTTTATCGACCTTATAGGTTCCCGTATTGTGCCCACAGAGTAGATCCCCCTCAAGCACCTCTAGATCCCACACATGCCCTTGCGAACCTTCAACAAATTTAAGTTCGTTCCCTTCAAAATAAAATACTCCGGTATTACTGCCCAAAAACAATGTATTTTTAAACCTTGCTATATCATAAACCATCCCCAAAGTTCCAGTATAATCCGTGTAATATGATATTGGGTTGTTTAGACGAACGCGTGCAATTCCATTATCCAGACCAAGCCACAACTGATTACTGTACAACAACACGGAAAGGACTGTATTGTTCTGAAGACCAGATTCCCTATTCAGTACCCTATACTGCTCTAAGGAAGGGTCATGGAGATACATTCCATTTTTTATGGTACCAAAACCTAAAAGATTATTGTCTAACAACGCAATTTTGTTTAATTGATGCTGTTTTAGTTCCTCATTAACAGGTGCCGACCAGGGTGAAAGAGTTTCACCATCAAACATAAAGCAACCATGTAGTTTGGTACCTATCAAAAGTTCACCTTTAAAAACAGCCATATCATTGACTGTTTTTCCTAGAAGTAGTTCTTGGTTTGGTAAACGAACCAATTCTTGACCTTTCACCTCAAATAAACCTCCTGAAACCCCGGCAACAATCAAACGATCTTTAAACTCAATAAAATCAGAAATCACATCAGGTGGGTCAACCACTATGATTTCATCATTGTAATAAGCATAGATTGCAGAGAATGAGCGGAACATTACTCTTCCATCCTTAGATAAGAAAATTTCCCAAAACTCCTCGCTGGTAAATGTGTGGTTTTTGATCAAATGGGTCAGCGAGGTATATGTAAGTTCTCCAAATTGATTTTTTGTCCAGTATCCAAATTCCTCATAGGATCCTGTATAGACCCTGTTCCCTATGCTCTCCACGGATCGGATAATAGTATTATTGGGCAATTTATTGAGAGTCCACTCCTCCCCATTATAGTGGAGCAGACCCATGTTATTGGCCACGAAAAGTTCTCCTTTATCGTTTACTGAAACATCCCAGTTTTTACTACCTCCCTTATAATCCAACAATTGATAATTCTGGATAGGAGGCAATAATTGTTGTCCAAAAATTGAAGAACAAACAAGAAATAAAAAAATGAACAAGAGCCTAAATAACATGTAACGCTGTTTGTTGGATAAAGGTCTTTCTAAACTTTTAATATACAAAACCCGAAGAAACTAATTTATACCTGTTTTCAAATCAACAAATACTTCATTATATACCTTTAACAGAAAGAAAGGAAAAGCCACACTTTAGAGGCAAAATACAGGATGGAGAACTGGACTCCATTATTTTAAATTAAAAGTATAACCCAAGAAGCTCTGATACTGTAAATCCTCAACTAAAAAGTTGTAGATACCCCCAAAATTATAGAAATTAAAAAAGAAAGAAGCTCTATTTTGTCACGCATAATTGTCTAATGGTAAAAAGGAAGAATGGATAATCTGAAGACACTGAAAAATAAGCTGTTTCCTTACGCTTACAACTTTTTAGAGAACATTTCAGATAGCCAAGATGTGCCGATAAAATTCAACGAAAAAGAAACGGGTTCAATTTCCAATCAAAATGCATACTTGATAAAATCGGCCATTAACAAGGCAATCAACCTAAAAAAGAAAAACAACAGACTAAGAACCCAAAGGATTTCCACTGTATAAAATTACAACCAATACCGCAGATGGACGAAGGCCTTTTGCCGTCCTCACCAAGGATGCTACCCATATTCGAAAAAGTCCACAATGAAAAGAAACCGAGTCCATTGATCATTGATGATGAAAACTTGGATGCTTAGCTACTTAACTGCAACAATAAATCCGATGTAAAAAAATTTGTATTTGGGTAAAGGTGTCAAATTAAAAAAATGCCATTATAGCGTATCTGTACAAAATGGGTTAAATTGAAGCTGAATGTCGGTAACTTCTTCGCAAAAAGATTATCTACAATCATTAAGACTTTATCCCATCCTCTTCAAGGTTCTATAGATACATTGATGTCTAATATCTTTCTAAGTACCATTTGATAGACCACGTACCTGACTGGACTTACTACATTTGACCGGACATTTAGAAAAAAGCATGTTGACTGTTTGAATTAACAAACAAGAAGTACAAGTCTTTCATTTACTCTATTCCCATAGCCCACTCATCTCCTCGGGGGTCTGCTGCACCTTCATAGCTTCCATCCGGTCTTACCAAAATAGCATCAACTCTACCAATTGAACCGCGTCCTTTTATTTTATGTCCCATTTTCATTAATTCTTTCAGGACAGGTTCTTGAATTGCACCTTCCTCCATATAAATAAAATCCGGTTTCCATTGATGATGAAATCTTTTTTCTGAAACAGCCCCTGTCATGTCCATCCCGTGGTCTATCACATTGAGTATAGTTTGGAAAACAGAGGTGATAATAGTTGAGCCTCCAGGCGTTCCTACCACCATAAACAACTCGCCATCCTTCTCTAGTATCGTGGGAGTCATCGCACTGAGCATACGTTTTCCAGGCTGAATAGAATTTGCGGCACCACCCAATAACCCATATTTATTTGGCACTCCGGGTTTACTACTGAAATCGTCCATTTCATTATTTAACAAGAAGCCTGCTCCTTGCACAAAGACTTTAGAACCGTATGGTGAATTGATAGTAGTAGTTAAAGAAACTGCATTACCTTTCCCATCAATAATAGAATAATGAGTAGTTTCTTCACTTTCAACAATATTTTCAAGCTCCATTGCCCTTACTTCTTTACTGCTCGTTGCTGCAGTTAGATTGATTTGCTCTACCCTTTGAGCAATATATTCATCATCCAATAGTTCATTTATAGGAACATCCCAAAAATCCGAATCTCCAAGATGTTCAGCTCTATCGGCATAAACCCTTCTTTCCATTTCTGTCATTATATGAATGGTTTTTGTAGACTTGGAGCCAAATTCTGAAACAGGAAAATGTTCGGCCATTTTTAAAAGTTGAATTAATGCTATTCCTCCACTGCTTGAAGGTGCCATACTATAAACTTTATAGTCTTTATAGTTACCAGTAACAGGTTTCCTCCAAGTAGAACTGTAATTTTTTAAATCCTCATAATTTATAATTCCGTTTCCTGCTTTCATTTCTGCTACTATAAGCTCTGCAGTTTTTCCCTCATAAAATCCTGCTCTTCCGTTTTCTTTAATGCGCTTTAAAGTTTTGGCAAGATCTTTTTGAACAAGTAAATCACCTTCTTTCCAATTCCATTCTTTAATTAAGGGAACGCTGCCCAAATATTGGTTGTATTTTACAAAATCATTTTTATAATGATTATAGTTTCGAGCCTGTTTGGAAGTTATATGGAATCCTTTTTCAGCAAGTTTTATAGCTGGTATTAATAAACTTGGAAGTGGCAAAGAACCAAATTTCTCATGTGCCTTTAACATTCCATCTACCGAACCAGGAACGCCGGAAGCCTTCTGCCCAGATAAACTTTGGCCGTCAATAACATTGCCCTCTTCATCTAAATACATTTTTTCGTAGGCATTCTGGGGAGCTTTTTCTCTAAAGTCCAGTGAAAAGATATTCCCATTATTTTCTCGATACATCATAAAACCGCCGCCACCAAGATTACCAGCTGAAGGATAAACTACAGCCAAAGCAAAATGTACACCGACCATGGCATCAATCGCATTCCCCCCATTTTTTAAAATTTCATATCCTACCTTAGTAGCTTCGGGATGTGCGCTCACAACCATTCCATTTCGTGAAACGGCTGATTTTCCACTGGAAGCCGTTTTTATAAAGAACGAGCGGGAATTTCCACAACTTATAAAACACATGATAAGGAGCATAGAAACTGAGGTCTTTAAAAAAATTTTCATTTTGAAATTGAATTTTTAGAGTGTTTAAATATTATTGCTTTTCCAGAAAAATATTACCCCTTCGATAATGGATAGGAAATAAGTTTTCAGGTATTTTTAATGAGATTTCTCATTATTTGGATTAGTATTTATGTTTTAAGCTTTCCTGTATAGGTCCCTTTGACAACAATCTCACCATTAACCATTCGGTTATATTACAACTCACTACTCTAATTTCATCATCTGACCCAAGAGATTTTATTACAGCCTTTATTTATTCTATTCTTGCTGATTTTTGGAGATATTTAGTTTTAGGATTAGAACGGTTAAATTCCTTTACGAGTTTGTAGGTTTCCGGTATAGAATTTTTAAACCGTTCAAGTGTTCCCTGGGAAATATTCCGTTTACTGAACGGCAATCTTTTCACATATTCCTGTATTTCCCCTTCATTTCTGCCATATTTATATTCATAAGGAAACCTTCCAATGGAGTCTACTTGTACATTTTTATTTGCAATATTGGGCACACTTATATAGAATTCACTATTCATCATATTCCCTGAGGGATTAAACAGGTTTTTCTCTTTCATATATATATAAAGTTCATCAGCAACATTTACTGCAGGGTCTACAATAGCAACGTTCTTTACCATAAAATCACGGTAGATATAATCCCCATTTGCCTTATAATTATATAATTCATCCAAAACCTTAGTAATTTCTTCAGTTAAATAAGGGTAATGCGTACAACCCAATACAATTGCCTTTAAGGGCTGTGGGTTACTTGAATTCCTTATTTTCTCAAGTAGGCTTACAACGTGGTAACGCACATAATTTTCAGAGTCGTTTATCTGAAGGATTTGACAATCATCAGTATCTTTACTATCGCAAAGCATTTTATTATGATCAAAATCAAAGTTGTAGATATTCATTAAGGTTTTATCAATTTTAAAGTTTTGATTATCCAAAGAAGGTCCGCGATAATCTTCCCGGGGTTCTTGGAGATTTTTATCAATAAAATCTGGTTCTTCGTCTACGGCTTCGGCAATACCATGACCACCTTGATTGAAAATCTGTATATCTCCCGTATATCCTAAATTGTCTTTTATCCTTATTAGAGTATTCTCATAACCTTTGGATTGTATAGTTCCAACAGTAGCCATTACTCCAATCGAACCATTTTCTTCCTTTTCAAATGTAGAAAGGGTACCACGTGCACCTGCATCTATTACACCGATCACTTTTAATTCTATGCCTGTCTTATCTATAAATTCTCTTATGAATTCACTTCCATATGCCGTTGCCGTATTACATGCAATGACAATGGATTTCACCGGTTCTTTATCTTGTTGGAAGACCGTGTCACTGGCGGCGCGATAATACTTATTTGAAAGTAGGAACTGTGTATCTTTAAGGATATGTTCTATGAGGATATCGGTTTTTTTCTCACTTGAATAATTGCCATATGGCATGTTGGCTTGATCTGCTAGGTAAATAAATTTCTCCGAGTTAAAATCTGGTATCTTATCGCTACCCTTTTCCTTATTCTCATTATTATACTTATCGAATTTCACAAGTGCATCAAGAACAGTGAGTCCACCTGTCCCAGAATCGAAGACCCCTATTGGCAGAGTATTTTCCATTTCAGGATATTCTTTAAAATCTAAATAGAAAAAGGAATCCTTTTTTTCTAAGATTGTAGATGTGATCTTTAGCTCTTTTTCTTGTGAATCTTTCTTCTTTACAAGATTCTTTGTTTCGGTATTTTTACAGGCAACACTGAAGATGGCCAGTAAGACAAATAAATATCT
>JAAEZN010000108.1:8083-9191 GCA_018222835.1 Algicola sp.
AAGAAATATAATCACTCCCCTTCTCCCATACAGGCTTTATAAATCCAAGCTAATTCACTTTTTTTAATTCAAAAAAACAGAAATAGGGGTTTTGATACCATTGCTTTATTTTCATTACTGACAAGGTTACATCTTGATCTTTAAAAAATATTACATCACCCTGCTTTACTCGGCGAATCTTATCTCCCGGACTTTTCGTTTTCAACATAACCATCCATTCTTTCTACTTCATTCAAAGCAGCTTGATAGGCTGCCGTCAACTCCTCTTGAGAGTTAAGTCCAATAATAGGTCAGCTGTGCTGGGATTTCCAATATTTACAAATTGCCCCCTCAATAATGGTCTTATTCTCTATTCTGTATGAATTGATTTCTCTTGATTTCATAATGGCAAGGACATCTTCAAGTTTTTTATCTTTCCTTATAACCCCATTAAACCTTATAGCCTCCAGACTTTCATCTTCAAAAACAACATTGACGTCATACCACCTGGACAAGGTTTTCATAATCTCTTTCAATGGTTTCCCTTTAAAACTGAACACCCCATCCTTCCATGCCACTTCTGAAGCGACATCAACACACTTAACAGAAACTTCGTGGATGAATTTATTGATGCCCACTTGTTGTCCTGGCCTTAGCATAAACTGCTCATTGCCCGTGTCAACATTTACAACCTTAAACCTACTTCCCTGATGTTCGTCGCTTGGAGAGACATCAAAATACGCTTCACCATAGACCAATTCAACATAAAACTGCCCCCTCTTGGAATGGTCAGATAATTGTACCGTACTTCTTTTGAAATCTTGTCCATCGGTGCATTGTAGGTAATTTTGGCGCCGCTTGCCTTTACCAATCACTTATGATCTTATCCTAATACTAAGCCATTTCAGAATACCCTAGTTTTATTCAATTTTTTTTTAATAATTCCTTGTTATGAAGAAGGTTGTGGGCATCCCCCCTTAAAATTCGGCCCTGCTTTGGAGAGAATCATTGACCCACAATGAGGCCTTTCCTCTTTTAAGGAACCAAACTGGACATAAAGTAAACAATGTAGGACCTTCCCCATATTCCCACTATGCCATTGTTCAGCAAAAAACATCAATCCATTGAC
>JAAEZN010000109.1:0-6026 GCA_018222835.1 Algicola sp.
CTAAATTGACCAAAGTGTAAAAAGAATTATGTTATAGGCAAGAAAAATAAAAAAGTCTTCACAAATGTGAAGGCTTTTTTTTTGGTGATCGCGGAAGGGTTTGAACCTAACCCGACAACCCTTATTTTACTGGGTTTAACCTTGCCAAGGTATTTGTTACTAACCTAATTACAGACCACTTTTTGCAATCTCCTTTCGTATTAATCAATAAATATTAAATAGAGTTCAGACCTTTATATAGATAAACGCCTTAATATCTTTTTAATCAATGTCAAGCAAGAGAATTTATATCGACATTACTTAAATAATCCTCATTATAATTATTCAGAAGGGTATTAATCATTGCCAACCCAATGTTTGTAGTCGTAGTAACATTTTTGGATTTTTTTATAAGTGAATGAAATGGTTTTAAAATGGTATAAAGTGTATTCAACCATCCAGTTCTTGATTTAATTCCTTTTTCGGGAACAATAAATCCCGGTCTGAACATATAGACGTGCTTGAATCCTTTATTCAACAAATAATTTTCAGTTTTCCCTTTGATTCTAGCCCACATCACTCTCCCTTTTTCGGATGAATCGGTTCCAGCTCCCGAAACATAATTAAACGTCATATTTGGGTTGATTTCAAATAAGGTGTCCGCTAAGGATTTTGTAATATCAAAGGTCAATTTAGAATAAGTAACTTCATCCATGCCAACTGCCGACACCCCCATACAGTGAAAACAGGCATCATAGCCTTTTAGTTCCTCTGACACCTTGGAAAATTGAGTGAAATCCTTCAGAAGTAATTCTTCCAATTTTGGATGCTGAATACCCACGGTAGATCTATTGACAACCAATATTTTTTCAATCTCAGGATGTTCCAGACATTCATAAAGAACTCCTTTTCCCACCATTCCAGTAGAACCTGTGATTATTACCTTTTTCATGCTATGATCAACTTATTAAACTTCCATAAAGAAACAGGGCTACCACTATAGTAAACCCAAACATAAATACCCAATAAGCCAATTCTAAGTGTAGATAGGCATCTTTGGTATATCTCTCTAGAATATATAGTGTTCGTATTTGGTTTCCAATCTGAAGATCTTGACTTTTCACAATTTTGGAATATGATTGTAGGTATTGTTGAAGGGGTATATTGTCAAACATACCCACTGAAAATAATTTTTCCTCCAGATTAAAGTCGTTCCCTCCCAACTTGCTCCTAAATCTTCGCAATAATTTAAAAACATGTGGCCTTGATGAGTTGACCGCAAGGGTTAAGGATATGAAGGAAGTGACCACGATGGTTGGGGCAATTAATTTACCCATTTGAATTTCCTTTATATAATCGAAAAACACAATGATTACAGAAATGATTGTCGCATTTATTCGAATCATTATGGCAGCCTTTCTATCAATCATATTGAATGAATTGATCACCATTTTGTTTTGGTTCCTTAAAAAGGTGTTCAATGATTTCCGAGGTTCCTTTTTTGTATCAAAAAGACCCTCACCCCAATGTGTTTTTTCCGATTCCATTTTGCCAATAACCTTTACGTTCCTTCAATTCTAAAAACACCACCAAAATGGATGTACTTACTCCCATACATAAAACAGGGTAAGAGGTCAACAAAGAAGCCATTATTAAAAGTGCGCAAAACACGGTTAATACAAATAGTAAAAGTGATTTAATCTGATACCTCCATATCAATAACCACACCATGAACAAATAAATAATCACGGATATCCCCATGAACATACCAACTTGATAATCTGTCAGGTGATTAGGATGGACAAGGTGTTCAAAGGCCACTACCAATGCTGCGCCAACGGCCGTTCCCGAAGCGAAAATGAAAAAATGACCATAACCCCATAATACTGGAACTTTATTTTCTTCCAATATTGGATGTGATGGCTTAAAAAAATAAATCCACCACATGGAAAACAGCAATAATAAACCTCCAAAAATGGTGGGTATAAATTCCACAAGATTTATTTCGGTATCAATCATTGCCAATTGCAAACCTTGTGTTGCTGCAACTATTGATTCTCCCAAAACAATAATAGTGAACAACCCATATCGCTCTGCCATATGATGGGGATGCCACGGTGTAGGGTTTTTATTTTCAGCCCAAAAAGGAACCAATAATTCAAGAAAGCACATAGGGACCCAAGCCCAAAGAGGCCAATCATTAAAGAAATACATGGTTACCCAACCTGCCATTGCAAGGGTTAATCCAATTGCATAGCGGTATGATGTCCCTTTGCGTTCGGGATCATGGTACACACTTTTTATCCATAAGTAAATCTGACTTATCCTAATTACAACGTACCCAATCGTTATGATTGAAAAATCAAAGTCTTTAAACGCAAGTTTAACTCCCGAAGCAATGATCAATGCCCCAATAATTTGAATTAAAGTGGCAATTCTGAACGGGATATCTTCAGTATCATATGCAGAGGCGTACCAAGTATAATTGAGCCAAGTCCACCATACCGCAAAAAATACAGCCACAAAACTTATCAATCCATCAACTATATGACCTTCTGCCAAACTATGGTGCAGTTCTGTTGCCCCATAGGCAATGGCAACTACAAAGCATAGATCATAAAAAAGTTCCAAAAAGGATGCCTGACGATGGGATTCCTTAGGGTTTCTTGAAATCCCCAAAACTTTATACTTCAATTTTTTCATGGATGGCGGTTGGTTTTGTTGAATACTCCGAAGTTTTCCAACGGTACAGTCAAGATAAGATAAAATTGGTGTTGTGGCAATATTCCACTTTCGGCCTGGTAGGCATACCATATTTGAGGAGTAACCCATTTAGTGACTTTGATACTTCCACCTAAAATCAACCTGTTTCTAAAGAAACTACCATTATTCAAATTCCAAAACATGGCATCATGAACAAAAAGATTCATTGGCTTTTTGAATATTTGGGTGTGATATATCAATCCAAGCCTATTCCTATATAAATTTACGTCTTTAGCATCATCTCGAAATAGATGGTACCACATATTACGGTCCGTTAATGTAAACCTCTCGCTTAATTTAAAATTAAGAATTACACTTGGCAATAGGTGATGATCCACATTGGTAAACATCGGTTCACCGTCGGCCTTTGTCATCATATAGCCAGGCATTAGCTGAATGTTTTTGGTAATCTTAAAAAATGGTAAAGCAATCAAAGATTGGAAATCATCAGAAGGGCTGTACCCATAATAGAACACAAAACTATTGTTACCAGGCAAACTAGAGGAAAGACCTGTATATAAATATGTTCCTTTTTTATCGACAGCAACTTGGCCATACGTTATTGTTGCAAAAACGAGAAATAAAGAAAAAAAAATAAGTCGGAGTCTATTCATTCCATAGGGAGCATTCAATTCTCCTTATCTATTGGTTGAAAATCAAACTCACCATTAGAGTTCTTGCCTACCTTTCCAAAAGATGGATTTTTGAAATGTGTGCATGTGTATAATATTTCTGTATCAGCTATACTTTCAAACATTTTTCTACGGGTAGAAGTTGATTTTTCTTGGCTATAATCTGCTGGCATTGCCCAATCGGGATGTGCAATTTGACAGGGATGATGGCACATATCTCCACCAATAATAAAAGTTTCATTGCCCGTTTTTATTTGTACAGATATATGTGCAACAGTATGACCTGGAGTTGGAAGTAAGGTAATTCCATCTCCTAAATCCTGATTGACTTCAACAAAATTGGCCAACCCAGCTTCAATTATTGGATAAACCGATTGGCTTAAAACATCTTTATGAGTAATTAAAAAATCATTTTCAGCAGGGACTGTATGCCACCATTCAAATTCATCTTTAGCAAAATGGTATTTAGCTTTTGGAAAAGTTGGATGCCATTTTCCTTTCTTTTTAAAGGTATTCCACCCCACATGATCTAAGTGAAGGTGTGTACACAAAACATCCGTTACAGAATCTCTATCAAATCCAATTGCATCCAATGTTTCAAGAAACTCAATATTCAAATTGGCCCAGAATGGAAATTCCAATAAATCTTCCTCGTTTCCGATACAAGTATCAATAACAAAGACTCTTTTATTAACTTTTAAAATAAACATTTGAGAACTTCCTCTTAAACTTAAATCCTCACGAACATGATGTGAATTGGCCAACCAATCAATTTTTCCAATTTCTTCAGGTGTTGCCATTGGCAAAAACAATGTGTAGTATTTGTCCAAAGGCTGTTCAACTACCTGCATAATTTCCACATCACCAATTTTTGATTTAATTACATCTAATCCCATTTTTAAATATTTGGTTTGTTATTTAATTTAATAGAAGGATGGTTTGTCCCCTTCTGTTCCAGGCTTGTTTACACCCACACTTGCTTTACTATCCTTTTCTGGATGTTGGATAATATCCGCTATATATGCTCCAACACTTTTTCTTGATACTTCAGTACCTTTAAAATCTTCTCCTTTTTGTGTGGTTTCATAATCCACCTCATCTTCATTTTGCAACCATGCAGGTCGCACTATAGTATAGTCAAGATTGGATGCTTCAATAATGTCCGCTGCTTTCCGATATGTTTTTAAGGCGCTTCCAATCATTCTGTTGTTCCATTCGCCAAACTTGCCCGGTATTTCATTATAAATCCCCAAGGAGGTAACGAATACAAGCCTATTAACATGAGTTTCTTCCATTTCTTCCACAATCGTTTTTGCAAGATTTTCCATTGGTCCTGAAAGATTTGCATATACAATATCTTGACCCTTTAAAACTTCATCCAAATCCTTTTTGTTTAATACATCCCCCTCCACTATTTGAGTATGGGAATTTTCAAAGGGTTTTATTTTATTGGAACTGCGAGCAAATAGGGTCAGATATATATTATCATCCTCCTGCAATTTTTCAATGGTATGTTGCGCAATGGCTCCACTTGCACCTAAAATGAGAACGTTTTTCATTTTCTTATTTGTTATAAAAGCCGAAGCAAGCTTCGGCTTTATGTTCAAAATAATATTACCTCTGGGATTTAGTTTTCAGCAAAAGCTGTGGCAGTCTTTGAAGACTTGGCACCATCTTGCTTCATATGTTTGTCGAGGAAAGCCAATACTTTCTCTGGAGTTCTACCGAAATAGTTATAGCCGTCTTTAAAACGATGGGTAGTACCCTCTATCCAAATCAAATCTTTTTCCTCACTTGGAATAGTGTCAAAAGTGGCTTGTGCATCTCCTGGATTTTCCACCCAAGCATCATCTTTAACTTGCCACATCAACAATGGCATTTTGATGTTTTTGGTATATAACTTTGGATCCATTTCGTCACGAGTAAATCCACCAGCTCTAATCAATTCGAAATCCAATAGATCTAAATAATCATTAACACCTAAAATTTTTGAAAAGGCATTGTAAATAGAGCGCATGGAGGGCACCAAAGGACTGCACATACAAACAACATTTTCGAACAGATCTGGTCGCTTGTCAATAGCTACGTATTGTGAACAGCCACCCATACATTGACTGTAAAGAGCTACTTTCATCTTGCCCAATCTAGGGTGTGCGTCAACATATTTTTTAACACCTACGCAATCTCTCCATTCCAAGAGTCCAATACCGCACATACCATCGTTGGCAGTGCCACTTTGCCCATGATTTCTAATGTCATACGCCAAAACATTGTAACCAGCATCGGTTAAATGTTTCATTTGAATAACGAAATCTATTTCCACGGGTTCGAAACCACTCCAAGGTTCTCCCATATGCCCCTGGAAACCTGCCCTGCTCATAGGCAATGCATGGTTGAAAATAACAAGTTTATCACTTTCTCCTCCTTTGGCAGGAATATACCATCCATTCAAAGGCACGCCATCATCTGCTTGAAAGTAAATGTCCTCCCATCCTTTCATGCCATAATCATCAGGAGTTTTATGCAATAAACTTCTCCATTCCCTTTTGCAGACTTTTACCATACCTATAATTTTGGCATAGTCTTCCTCTGAAATTCGATTCATTTGGTCAACAGCATTTTCCATCATCTCTTTTGACATTCGTGCTGTAC
>JAAEZN010000109.1:6036-9072 GCA_018222835.1 Algicola sp.
GTACTGGTTGGTTGGTTTTCGATACCGTCTAGATTTATTTGATGTTCCATTTTGTTAAGTTTTTTTGATTAAACAGTCGAGGCAAAGTTTTGCCTCGACCTACTAATTTTATTTTAAGCTTCAACCATTTCGGCAACGCCCAAATGTTCTTTGAAGAATGGTGCCTGTTGGGCAACAGCTTCGTCAAGATATTTAGGAATATCGTACAACTTCATGTGGTTGGCTCCTTCAACGATATACATTTCCTTGTTTTCAGAAGCGGCTCTCTCCATTAAGTCATCACTCATCCATTTAGACTCTGCGACACTACCTGCTACAACATATAAGGGTTGCGTAAGGTAAATTTCTGCCATATTAAATGCATCGTAAGTAACCAACTGTGTTAGACTCCTTGCAGTTCCATATCCTGGTGAAGTTGAACATTGGGCACGATCTGTATGATAGTACTCCCAGGCTTCTTTTAAATCTGTATAAGGAGTATCATCCTCATTTAAGGGTGCCATTGGCATTTGAACAATATCTCCACCATTGGCTTCGATAGTTCTTGCTTGGGCACCAAATTGTAAAGACCCCATAGCATCTTTCATATCTTGGTCTCCCAACCAACCTTTGCTGATCATATGACCAATGTTTACGGCACTAACAGTTCCCACAGCCTTGATTCTTTTATCGTTGATGGCTGCATTCACGGTATACCCACCTCCAGCACAAATACCCCAAGCACCTATTCTTTCATTGTCCACAAAAGGTAAAGTGGTCAAATAATCTACAGCAGAGCTGATGTCCTCTGTGCGGATATAAGGGTTTTCCAACTGTCTTGGCTCACCACCACTTTCTCCTTGGTAGGATGCATCGGTAACCAGAGTGATAAACCCGTGCTGGGAAAATTTACGTCCATAAATACCTGCTGTTTGTTCTTTTACCCCACCTCCAGGGTGCGTGATCACAATGGCTGGATATTGTTTGTTTTCATCAAAGTTGTCTGGTTTATCCAAAAAAGCAGACATCATTATACCATTGTTTGTGTTCTTGTAATTAATCTTTTGTTGTGACATAATATTTTGATTTTTTAGGGTTAAACTTTAATTACACATCAAAATTACTTGATAGTCAATGTCTTATATCGTACGATTTACGGTGAAAAAGGAAACATATTACAGATGCCCCTTTTTTAACTTTTCATTGTCTTTTGTTTCATTCGAAATTGTTTTGGGGTGAGTTGTGTCTGCTTTTTGAAAAACTTTGCGAAGTAATTAGGGTAATCAAAGCCCAATTCAAAGGCTATTTCGGCATTGGTCAAGTTACTTTCAACCAGTAGCTTCTTTGCACAAGAAGTAATGTGTTCATGTATGGTCTCAATGGCAGATTTATGGGTGTTGGTCTTTAGGACATCACCGAGATAATTTGGGGACAGCCTCATCTTTTCAGCGAAATGATGTACGGTGGGTATTCCATCAAAATCACCTTTATAATAATCCCTGAGCAATTGCTGGAATTCACTGATGATGTGATTGTACATTTTGGTCTCGGTCAAAAACTGTCTGCGATAGTAAGTTTCCACCAAACTAAGTATCAGATTGATGTAGGCAAGCAATACATTATGGTCGTTGGGCGATTTTTTGTATTGCTCCAAAACCAAATCATATAATTGAATTATTTCACGTTCCTCTTCTTTGGTGAGATACAATGCCTCGTGTTGGCCATACTCCAAATAATTCTGGAAAAGGTATCTATGTTTGCTAAGGATTTCCTTTGTTAATTGAATGTAATAGCCCTCAAACTTATCGTCTAGATCCCACTGATATAGATTACCAGGACTATTAAAGAATACTGCGGTAATTGGCTTTGGATTCTTTGGGTCATAATCAGGTGATTCATGGTTGATGTAATTGGTCTTAAAAGAGATGCGATAAAAATCAATATGGATTTCCGAAGAGGTCAACAAGGTATCTTCCGGATACGTACCAACATCAATCTGATTATTTAAAGGTACCGACAGCCCGATATACGCATTGAAGGTCAAAAAATCTGTGAATGTTTTTGCCAAAATAATTTTATTTAAAGTTTTGAGTACAAACCAATTTGCAGAGCGCTACAGCATTTATTTTAAAACCAGTAGTCTATATAATTGGAACACCGTAAACGGGATTAAGGCCACTGTTCTAAAAAAAGCGAGGCTCTTCTTAAAGTTACAGAAATGACGGTGGTAAGAGGTGTAACATTTAAACGGTTAATTGAAACAGATTACTGTTTTCTATAATCCGTAGGAGTTATCCCAGTTTTTGATTTGAAAAATCTTGTAAAATAGGTCTGGTATTGAAATCCAAGGCCAGTAGCTATTTCTTCAATAGTTTTATCTGACTGTTTTAGTCTGCGTTTTGCGACTCGAAGGATATGCTTATTGACATGCTCTCTTGGCGCCACTCCCGTATGTTTTTTAATGACATCTCCAAAATGATTGGTAGAACAATTAAGCTCGTTGGCAAAAAATGAGACTGATGGGAGCTCCTTGACCAATTTGTCATCTTCATAGTACTTCGACAGCATTAGGTTGAATCCATCCACCAGCTTATGGTGTTTCAAATTCCTCCCCTTGGCAAAACGCTGATAAAAGGTTTTTATATGGGAAAGCAGTAAAAAGGCATAGGAAACCATAATTTCTTTCGAAAAATTATCCTTTTGGTATTCCTCATCAGCTTTTTTAAAGATGTCCAACAGGACAATTTTTTCTTCATTATTTAAATACACCCTGTTTCCATGATGATTGACAAAGCTATCTTTATCCACAAACTGGTTAAAGCATGCTGCACTTAATAAAAGAAAATACCCCTTACATAGCACATTAAGATCCCATTCTAAAATAGAGCCAGGACGATCGTAATACACATAGCATGAATAATCAATCACTTCAGGAAGCCTTTCCTCAAAGTTGGCATCAACATCGTATTCCAAGGAAAAGACAAAAAAATCAAGTTGGAATGGTTCTGATTTTAAAGGTATGTTGGGAAAATCATCGAAATTGGCAATATAGATGTC
>JAAEZN010000110.1 GCA_018222835.1 Algicola sp.
ACATTTCTTTGTTTGAAGTATTTATTTTATCGATTGTCCTAGGGCCCTTATTTGAAACTTTTATATTTCATTTTGTTCTCATTCTGCTACTAAAAAAAGTTAAAATTCCCAATGGAGCAATAATAGTGATTTCAGCCATAACTTTTGCTCTATCCCATAGTTACAACTTAACTTATATTTTAGCTATTATTCTTCCAGGCATTATTTATGCGTGGTATTTTCTTTATTTGGAGAGGCAAGATAGATTGACTGCTTTTTTTTCTGTGTATTTTCTTCATTCATTTTCGAATTTCTTTGCCTTTTTGGTAGATGATGTATTTAATCTTTTGTGAGCAAAAATTATGGATAGAAAAGAAAAGAAAAATATTATCTATCAAGAATTTAAAGATCGCATTCTTTTGAATGATTATTCTAAAAAGTTAAAATGGATACGTGCTATAGCGGATAGAGCATATAGTAAAAGAATAAATGCTCAAAGTACTTAACTTAAGAAAGGAGTTGATTAAAAATTAAAAAACTCTCTTGGAAGATTATATTTTTCTCGATCGTTGCTTTTTGCAATTTTAATTCTTGCCTTTGAGTTCGAGGGAAATTGGAAAACCGATTGCATGATTCCTGGTTCACCAATCAAAAACTTTCTTTAATTTGAAAACATGCTTTTCTTTAAAGTACATATTAGATTACTTTTCACAGTTCTGGTAAACGGTACATTCTATCTGTTAAACCTAAGTTTTTTCCGACCTTATATTTACTCATGCTGTGATAGTAGTCTAATTGCTATTGTAGTAGGGATTTTGCCTAATTTTATAGGAACTTTTTTATTTGCTTCGTTGATTAGATATTTTTCCAACTATACCTTTTTTAAAGTGTTTTTAATATCGATGGCGCTTCCATTGTTTATGGAGTTTCAAAGAAATATAACTGCAGGGCATAATTTTGATATTTACGATATTGTTGCTTCACTAATTAGTATGGTTTTTGTTTATTTTTTTGTAGGAAGTAATCGTTTCATCAAACCAATCAAATAAAAAGCTGGGCACGGGTACTCCTAATCATAATTCCCTATTTTATTATAGTCGGTCTTTTCCAGTTTGCTGGGATCTATGTGGCAGGTAACGAAATCTCATCTGAATACGTGCAAGAAACAACCGAACAGCATCTCATCACTTCATTCTTCGGTTTACTGGGCACCTTATTGGTAATTTATCTGTTTGTCGAGTTGATCGATGACGAACGCTTTGCCGATGTTGGCCTGCATCTAAAAAACCATATAAAAGGGGTTTTATTAGGGCTAACTGCGGGTTTGTTCATTATAGTTGTTGGGTATTTAACCCTTCACACTTTAAATCAAATAGAGTTTGCAGAGACCATCTTCATGGGAGATGAGTTTTTAATGACTGTCCTCTTATTTATCATAGTTTCCTTATCAGAAGAAATAATGTTCCGGGGATATGTTCTTCGCAACCTAATGGGATCCATGAACAAGTATGTGGCTTTATTCGTATCTGCGCTATTTTTTGCACTTATGCATGCGGCCAACCCTAATCTTTCCTTAATAGGAAACATCAACCTTTTCCTTGCAGGAGTTTTGTTGGGATTGCCCTACATCTATACCAAAAACCTCATGTTTCCCATTGCTTTTCATTTTAGCTGGAATTTCTTTCAATCCCTATTTGGGTTTAATGTAAGTGGCCTAGATTCCTATTCCCTAATCGAGTTTAATATCACACAGAACACCTGGATCAATGGAGGCAATTTTGGTTTTGAAGGCTCTGTTTTAGCAATTTTGTTTCAAATTATTTTAATAGTTGCCCTCTATGTAGTATTCAACAACAAGAAAAAAGAAAAGTTGAGCATTGGGATTTAAAGGTTTGCTATGAGGATTTCTTCCACTGATCATCCAAAATCTTCTTAAAAAACACCCCTGGTGTTAGTCCTGTTTTATTTTTAAAAGACTTTGTAAAAATACCCAAGGAATTAAACCCATACATTTCGGCAATCTGGATCATGGACTTTGTTTTCACGATTTCTGGATTTTCCTTCAAATGGTTTATCGCATAAGTAATTCGGATATCCTTTAGATAACTTGCAAAATTTTTATTTTTATAGGTGTTTATTGCCTTGGATAAATAGGAACTATTGGTGTTAAGTTCTTTGGCCAAGCTTTGCAAGGTGGTTTCGTTGTCTAAAAAACCGTTCTGGCCCTCCCATGAACTAACTTTTTCCAAAATTTCTCCAAGTAATTCTTTTTTTACTTTTCTTTTTTTATTGACAGGAGAAGCATGTGCATCCGATGATTTCTTTTTTAATCGTTTATTGAGTTTTTGTCCTAGTATTCCAAAAGTGATCATAAATAAGAGCGTGTAATTTCTGTTAAGTCAGAAATATAATACTAGATCAGTATAATTAGATTACAAATTGACGAATACCCCTTTTGAATTGACCAATAAACCTAAAGTGCAGTTCTTTCAATATTTTCTACCGTAACCTCTTTTTCACAACTTTTGGCTGTCAACTCTAATTCTTGCCCATTGTAATCGTGTGAGATATAATAGGTTTTACATGGCTTTGATTTGGTGTTGCTTTTACCAAAATCTACATCACCATCCTTAAAAAAAGATTGGATAAGCAGAGTATCCCGATATTGTTCTGGCAAAGACTCGGAAAATGTAAACGGTTTGGAGCGCATATCCTTGAGTACCCTGCAATTGGGCAAATAGCAGAAATCGATTCCTCCTTCACCTGATTTTTTCTTCAAAAAGAATACTAAAAATATCAATCCAATGGACAATCCTATCAAGTACCATCCCAATCGTTTCAAAAAACCCATCTACACTAAAAAATAAGAAAATTAATATCGTTATAGTTTAAACCGAACCAATCTCCAACCGATTTATTGGTCAGAATACCGTGGTACATATAGAGTCCATTGCGCAGACCTTTGTCAAACCGAAGTGAATGTTCCAGTCCGCCTTCTTCACCGATTTTTAATAAATACGGTGTAAATATATTGCTAATGGAGATAGACGATGTCCTAGGATATCTCGATGGTATATTGGGCACACCGTAATGGATTACACCATACTTCTCAAAGGTGGGTTTCCGGTGCGTAGTAACTTCCGAAGTCTCAAAACAACCGCCCATATCTATACTTACATCAATGATTACAGCACCTTTTTTCATGTTCTCCACCATAGAACTGGATACGACCACGGGCGAACGATCCTTGCCGCGGGTAGCTCCAATGGCCACATCACAGCGTTTTAAGGATTTTATCAAGTTCTTGGGCTGCACAGTAGATGTGTAAAGTGTTTGGTTCAGGTTGGTCTGTAATTTCCTGAGCTTACTAATGGAATTATCAAAAACCTTTACGTTGGCTCCAAGCCCCAATGCCGAACGTGCGGCAAATTCCCCAACGGTTCCTGCGCCTATAATCACAACTTCTACGGGAGGTACACCGCTAATGTTCCCGAACATAAGGCCATTTCCCTCGCTGGGGGTGGCCATGAGTTCTGCCGCTATTAAAATAGAAGAAATTCCTGCTATCTCACTTAAAGAGCGAACTGCGGGATAATTGCCATCATCGTCCCTGATATATTCAAATGCAACAGCTGTCAGCCTTTTTTTGGCCATAGCCTCAAAATACTCCTTATTTTGGGTCTTTATCTGCAATGCAGAAATTATAATAGTCTGCGGATTTAAATAATCAATTTCCGTAAGGGTAGGGGGTTCAACCTTAAGTATTATGGGGCAGGAAAACACTTTTTTGGTATCACGTGTAATCTCAGCGCCAGCGTTGGTGTAATCGATATCTAAAAAATTGGCCCCTTCGCCAGCTCCAGATTCCACCAAAACCCGGTGCCCGTGTGCCGTAATGGCATTAACCGCATCTGGTGTAAGGCATACCCGTTTTTCCTGATATTGGTTCTCTTTTGGAATACCTATAAAAAGCTCACCTTTTTGCGTGTCGATCTCTAAAGTTTCTTCCTGGGGAAGTAACTGTTGTTTGCTAAATGGGGAGGAAGCTTGACTCATATAGGGTAAATCTATTCAAGGCGCCACAAAGGCATTTGAGCAAATTTACATTTTTTTTGAAGTAGTCTTTTGGCGTTGTTCCAATTTCTCACGTTCCTTTCGCAATTCTTCCTTTTCTTTGAGTATCTGGAGTTCGGTATCCATGGCATCCAGATCTATGCCATGTACGTGTTTGTCCACTAGTTTTACCCTAATAAAGTAAACCACAGGGATTACTACCATGGTCACCGCAATAATGTATAGGATTTCATTTTCATCTATACGTACAGTATTTGAATAGTTCAATACGTAGAACAATTGGAAACTGTACATTGCAATGGGAATAAGAATGGCGTGGTACCACCAATTTTTGGAGGTTACAAACCATATCACAAGCAGCAGAAGGGGAACTACTTTGTTTAGGTAATAATAGAAAGCCAAGCTTACATCGTCATCAAAACCATTATCCGTAAACTCAATACCTAAAAAAGTCCACGAGGAAACACCAACAGGAAGGTATTTATACCCATAAAACAATATCGGAGAAACAGCTATCAATAATGCTACTACCCCTTCAATAATAAACTTTTTTCGTATTCTGGTCTTATCCTTCATTGTTGTAGATAACTACAAAAACAAAAGATTATTGTAAAAAAATAATCCCTTCTTGTAAAAAAAGGGATTATTGAAACGATTTGGAAAAAGATTACTAAAGCTTTTTTAGCTGATCTTTTCTAATACTAGTAGTTTGATCTTTGTCAACTTTAACAACATCTGTAGAAACAGCTGTCATTGCCAAAAATGCAACGGCTAGCAATCCAAAAAAAACTTTTTTAGTGTTCATCGTAAAAGAGTTTTTGGTTAATAAATGAATTCATTCTTCAGAACAAATGTAGGAAAATATTTCAACTTTCCATACCATTAATCGATAAAATTGGTTTTTAAACGCAAAAAAACTACACTTTATCGAAAACTACATGTCCTGAACAATAATTTCCATGAATATAGAGGGAATGTGTTTTATGAAATATTTAACTCGACTGAACGTGTATTTTCTTCGATAAAATGCAAGAATACCCCCACTGCATCATTTGGTAGCAAGGAAGATATTTTATCTGGCCATTCAATAAAGAGCCAAGCATTCGAATTTAAGTAGTCTTCAAACCCCATATCCAGAGCCTCCATTTCATTATTGAGCCTATAAAAATCAAAATGGTAGGCCAAGGGGTTGTCGTTCTTATCCGAATATTCGTTTACAAGACCAAAAGTTGGGCTATTGGCCACATCTGCCGCACCAAGTTCTTTTACCATAGCTTTGACCAAAGTGGTTTTTCCTACACCCATATCCCCATATAAGCACAATACCTTATTTGGAGACTTCTTTAGCAGCTGTTTGGCCACATCATGGATTTCATCCAATTGAAATGTTCTTTTCAGCATAACTTTATTTTGGGTCCAAAACTACAAAAGGAACAATCATTTCTTCTAATGAGACACCTCCATGCTGATAAGTATTCCGATAATAGCTCACATAGTGATTGTAATTATTGGGATAAGCAAAAAAGAGATCGTTCTTGGCGAAAATAAAGCTACTGCTCAGGTTGATATTCGGCAAATGAATCTCTTGCGGATTCTTAGTGGCCAGCACATCTTTTTCTTGATAAGTAAGGCTTCTACCGGTTTTGTACCTAAGGTTTAAACTGGTCTCACGATCCCCGATCACCTTGGAAGGTTGCTTAACATTAACTGTTCCGTGGTCTGTGGTCAATATTAATTTCATCCCCAGATCTTGTGCTTGCTGAATTATTTCCAACAATGGGGAGTTCTTAAACCAGCTAAGCGTAAGAGATCGATAAGCCTTATCGTTGGAAGCCAATTCCTTTACCACTTCCATTTCTGTTTTGGAGTGGGAGAGCATATCTACAAAATTGTACACCACAACAGTTAGGTCGTTGTCCTTTTGGCTTTTAAAATTTTGGGCCAATTGTTTGCCTTGCTTCAGGTTGCTTATTTTATGGTATTCCCAATTTAAATCTAAACCTAAACGTTTTAGTTGTTCTCCCAAAAACTCAGCCTCAAACAGGTTTTTTCCTCCTTCGTCGGTATCATTTTTCCACCAATCCGGGTAGCGCCTCTCCATTTCCGATGGCATTAGGCCCGAAAAAAGAGCATTGCGAGCATATTGTGTCGCCGTAGGCAAAATGCTAAAATATGCGCACTCCTGCTTTTTCTTGTAGTGTATCGATAATGATTTTTCAAAAGCAAACCATTGATCGTACCTTAAATTGTCTATTACAACCAGAAGGGTCTTATTGCCAATCAACTGGGGTTGAATCTTATTTTTGAAGAGGGTGTGGGACATTACCGGAGCATCATTACCTTGAAACCAACCTATGTAATTTTTGTCCACAAATTTTCCGAATTGTGAGTTGGCCTCTACTTTTTGGGATTCCAGTATTTCGAACATTCCCGAGTCTTCAATTTGCTCCAGTTCCAGCTCCCAGTAAATCAATTTTTTATAGAGTTCAATCCATTCCTCGTACGTGTTGACCATAGAGAGGTCCATGGCTATTTTTCGAAACTCCTGCTGATAATTTGCTGTGGTTTTTTCGGAAACCAAACGAGAATTGTCCAAACTCTTTTTTAGGGACAATAAAATTTGATTGGGATTTACCGGCTTTATAAGATAGTCCGCGATTTTGGAGCCAATGGCCTCGTCCATAATGTATTCTTCTTCGCTCTTGGTGATCATCACCACGGGAATTGAACCATCATATTTTTTTATTTCTGTCAAGGTTTCCAAACCAGAAAGGCCGGGCATATTCTCATCCAAAAAAACAATATCAAAAAAAGTTTCCTTGATTTCTTCAATAGCATCCTGTCCACTTTGGCTCGTAACTACATCGTACCCCTTACTTTTTAAAAATAATATGTGCGGTTTTAAAAGGTCTATTTCATCATCGACCCATAGAATTGTAATCTTGTTCATATAGTAGTTATCTTTGTGGGAAATAAAACAAAAAACTTTGGTAAAAACCAATAAGCTTAATGTTTTCAACGATCCAATTTACGGTTTTATTGGAACTCCCAACGAACTAATTTTTAGCCTGATCGCCCATCCTTACTTTCAAAGACTGAGAAGGATATCCCAAATGGGGCTTTCCTATTTGGTGTACCCGGGCGCACACCATACCCGGTTCTCACATGCCTTGGGCAGCATGCATTTAATGACAAAGGCCATTCAAGTACTAAAATTAAAAAACGTTACCATTACCGAAGAGGAAGAAAAAGGTCTGCTATGTGCCATTTTGCTACATGATATTGGCCATGGTCCGTTTTCCCATGCTTTGGAGGGTTTTGTTGCCAAGGAAATTAGTCACGAGCAAATTTCCTTAAAATTTATGCAGGAACTCAACAAACAATTTAATGGGCAATTGGATACGGCCATAGCGATTTTTAGAGGGGATTACCCTAAGCCCTTTCTAAATCAATTAGTCTCCAGTCAATTGGATATGGATCGATTGGATTACTTAAAGCGCGACAGTTTTTATTCCGGTGTAACCGAAGGAAATATAAATTCCGAAAGACTTATTTCCATGCTCAATGTAGTCGAAGGGAATTTAGTATTGGAGGAAAAGGCCATCTATGCGGTGGAAAAATTTTTAATGGCCCGTAGATTTATGTATTGGCAAGTTTACTTGCACAAAACTGGATTGGTAGCGGAGCAGTTATTGATTCGTATTATGCAAAGGGCACGTTTTCTTTTGAGTCAAGGCATGGAACTTAGCGGTAGTAGTCCATTACTGTTTTTTTTGAAGAACAACGATACCTTGGTGTTCGATACCCAAGTTTTAAAAACTTTTGCCGAACTTGATGATATGGATATCATCGGGGCTTTAAAAAGTTGGCAATTCTATGATGATTTTGTGCTTTCCAAACTTTGTAAAATGTTGTTGGAAAGAAGGCTTTTGCATGTAAAAGTCAAAAAAAGAGCACTGTCCCCGGAAAAAATGGACGAGAAGTTGGATTGGATCATGAAAAAACATGATCTTTCGGTTGAAGAAGCTTCTAACTTTGTATTTCAGGGCGAGATATCCAATAAAGCCTATAGCAAGGATGAGGCTATCAGGATTTTAAAAAGTAACGGCAAAATATCGGATGTGTTAAAGGAATCTGACCAGCTCAGCTTAAAAGCGCTGGCAAAAACCGTAACCAAACATTATAGCTGTTATCCTAAAAAAGCCGTTTAACAAATTTTGTTACTTTTGCACCAATGAAATTTACAGCTACCCAAATTGCCGGAATCTTAGAGGGGGAAGTTGAGGGAAATCCTCAAATCGCTGTCCATAAATTGTCCAAGATTGAAGAAGGGGAAAAAGGGTCGTTGACCTTTTTGGCCAACCCTAAATACACATCTTATATTTATTCCACAAAGGCATCCATTACAATAGTAAATAAAGATTTTGTGCCAGAGCAATCTATCACCACAACTTTGATCAAGGTGGAGGATGCATACAAGTCTTTTTCCAAATTATTGGAGTACTATAATCAGGTTAAAAACAACAAGGTGGGCATAGAAAACCCTTGTTATATCTCCGAAACCGCTAAGTACGGGGAGGAATTTTATCTTGGAGCCTTTGCCTATCTTGGGAATAATGTAACAATTGGCAACAACGTTAAAGTATATCCCAACGCCTACATTGGTGACAATGTAACCATAGGAAACAATGTAATTGTTTTCGCAGGGGCAAAAGTATATTCCGAGACCGTAATAGGCAACAACTGCGTAATTCACGGTGGAGCCATTATTGGTGCTGACGGATTTGGATTTACGCCAAATGCCAACGGAGAATACAGCAAGGTGCCCCAAACGGGCAATGTAATCCTAGAGGACAACGTGGATATAGGTGCCGGAACTACAATTGATCGGGCCACACTGGGTTCTACCATATTAAGAAGAGGCGTAAAGCTGGATAATCAAATCCAGATCGCTCATAACGTAGAGATTGGCGAACATACCGCCA
>JAAEZN010000010.1 GCA_018222835.1 Algicola sp.
GTGTAGGCCCAGTGGATATGTTTATGAGTCCGAGTGTGAGTGTGGGAGTGGTAACCGGGGCTTTGACCATATTAATGGTCTCGGGGCTTTTGGCAGGTTTTATTCCTGCTCAGAGTGCCATAAGGGTAAGGCCCATTGAAGCATTGCGAACAGAATAAAATATAAAAATCAATCAATAACATACATCAAAATGAAAAAATCGGTAACCATTGTCATCTTGTTGCTCATCGTAGTTGTATTCGGTGGCTCCATGTACTACTTGTACCAGAAAAATGCCGAGGACCCGGTAGTGTATCAGACGGAAACCCCATCCATGCAGACCATCGTAAAAAAGGCAGTGGCCACAGGGAGTATTCTTCCTTTGGAAGAAGTATTGATTAAACCCAATATTTCTGGTGTGATAGAGGAAATATATATTGAAGGCGGAGATTATGTAAAATCTGGAGATCTTCTGGCCAAAATTAAGGTAGTGCCCAATCTCTCGGCATTGAACGATGCCCGAAACGCCATTGATGAAGCCAAGATCAATTTGGATGATCAAAAACGTAATTACGAACGTCAATCCACATTATTTGGCAAAGGGGTAATCTCCAAAACGGATTTGGAAAGAGCGCAGGTTTCCTACGATCAGGCCAAACAAGCCTACGCGGCCGCCAATAAAAGGTACGATATTGTTAAAACAGGTACCACAAGTGGACTGAGCAGCTCGGCAAATACCATGATCCGGGCCACAGTGAGCGGAATGGTTTTAGAGGTTCCCGTGGAAGTGGGCAATCAGGTGATTGAAAGTAATACCTTTAACGAGGGGACTACCATTGCAGCTATTGCAGATGTCGATAAAATGATATTTGAAGGAAAAGTGGACGAATCCGAGGTCGGAAAAATCAAAGAGAACCTACCTTTGGAAATCACCGTAGGAGCTATTGAAAACAAGGTTTTTGATGCTGTTTTGGATTATATAGCACCTAAAGGGAAAGAAGAGAACGGAGCCATCCAGTTTGAGATTAAAGGAACACTAAAAAAGAGCGACACCGTATTTATACGAGCGGGCCTAAGTGCCAATGCTTCCATTATTTTGGCCAAGGCCGATAGCGTATTGGCATTAAAAGAAGCCTTGGTGCAGTTTGATGGTGATACTAAAAAACCATTTGTAGAGGTAGAGACCGCCAATCAGCAGTTTGAAAGAAAAGATGTTGAGCTTGGCGTTAGTGATGGCATTTTTGTGGAGGTAAAGTCAGGTGTAACGAATACCGATAAGGTAAAAGTATGGAACGCTCTGGCCGAGGAATAATGCACAGAAACTACCATAATCAAAAAAAAACAAAAAATCTTGTAACATTTTAACAACATATCTGTCTTACATACAGAGGTAAAAGTAAGATAGCTAACATCACCAATCATGATAGAAATCAAAGATCTTCATAAGTCCTATAAAATGGGGAGTAACTCCCTTCATGTTTTAAAAGGGATAAATTTTAAAGTAGAAGAAGGGGAGCTAGTGGCCATTATGGGGTCTTCGGGGTCGGGAAAATCAACCTTGTTGAACATTTTAGGGATGTTGGACGGCGCCGATACCGGCGAGTACACCTTGGATGGTGTGCCGATCAAAAACCTGAGCGAGACCAAAGCGGCCCAATATAGAAACAAGTTTTTGGGCTTTATCTTCCAGTCATTTAACCTGATCAATTATAAAAGCGCTTTGGAGAATGTCGCTCTTCCGTTGTATTACCAAAAAGTACCCAGAAAAGAGCGTCAAGAAAAGGCTATGAAATATTTGGAGCGTGTAGGTCTTAAGCCATGGGCAGGACACTTGCCCAGCGAGCTTTCCGGTGGACAAAAACAAAGGGTGGCCATTGCACGTGCCATGGCGGCAGAGCCAAAAGTGTTATTGGCAGATGAGCCGACCGGAGCTTTGGATAGTAAAACCTCTTACGAAGTAATGGACCTTATCCAAAAAATCAACGATGATGGGAATACCATTTTGGTCGTGACCCACGAGGAGGATATTGCACATATGTGCAAACGTATAGTGCACCTAAAAGATGGTGTTATCGTAGAAGATAAAAAAATCGAACAAGTAAGAGCAGAGCAATATGTTTGATCGGGATATTTGGCAGGAAATATTCAATACGCTGAAAACCAATAAACTGAGGACCTTTTTAACAGGTTTTTCTGTGGGGTGGGCCATTTTTATCTTGGTGATGCTCTTGGCTTCGGTAAACGGAATGCAAAATGGTTTCGTGGGTTCTTTTAACGACGATGCCACCAATTCTATTTTTGTTCGTCCGGGAACAACCTCCAAAGCTTATGGTGGTTTCGAGGCTGGTAGGCGTATCCAATTAAAAAACGATGACTTGGAGTACATCAAGAAGAGCTTTCCGGAAGATATTGAATATATCAGTGCTCGGTATTATGCCAATGCTACGGCAAGGTATAAAAGTGAAACGGGATCATATTCTGTCCAAGCAACGCATCCAGATCATCAAATTATTGAAAAAACAGTGATCATATCCGGTAGATATGTTAATGAAGCCGACGTTGTAAATAAGGCCAAAGTGGCCGTAATAGGTAGAAAAGTGGCCGAAGACCTTTTCAATAAGGAGGACCCCTTGGGGAAATTCGTAGAGTTTAATGGTTTGCCGTTCCGGGTAATCGGGGTTTTTACGGATGATGGAGATGACAATGCCGAAAGAAGGGTTTACGCGCCAGTAAGTACTTACCAAAGAATTTATGGTAACACGAACAATATTAACATGATTGCACTTACCTATAATCCAACATACGATCTGTCCAAGGCATTGGAGTTTTCAGGAAGGCTCGAAGATCTTATGAAAAGACGACATAAAATTGATCCAGATGACCAAGCCGGGCTATATGTGTGGAACTATGCCGAAGCGTTTGATGACATAAGCAGCTTTACCGCCGTATTAAAAGGAATAGGTATAGGCGTTGGATTTTTAATTCTTATTGCAGGGATTGTTGGTATCGGGAACATTATGGTGTTTACGATCAAAGAGCGAACCAAGGAAATAGGCGTTCGCAAAGCCCTTGGGGCAAGACCACGCCAAATAGTAAATCTGGTATTGTTGGAGTCGGTTTTTATTACGACCATATCCGGTTTTGTTGGGCTCTTGTTTGCTTGGATAATTTTGGCCGCTATAGGTCCAACAATAGAAACTCCGGCATTTAGTAACCCCTCGGTAGAACTTTCTACGGTGGTTACGGCCACCATTATTTTGATTATAGCAGGTGTATTGGCAGGTTTGTTGCCCGCCATGAAAGCTGCAAATGTTAAACCCATTGTTGCACTAAGTGATAAATAGTTATGTGGTTATTTGATAGGGATTTATGGATTGAAATTTTTCATACACTGGGCAAGAACATGTTCAGGACCTTCCTCACCATGCTAGGCGTTATTTTCGCTATGCTCATTTTGGTGCTTTTGCTGGGGTCGGCCAATGGTATGAGCAACGGCTTTAACAAACTATTTGCTGGAACAGCATCGAACAGCTTGTTCGTGTGGGGGCAATCAACGTCCGAACCATATAAAGGCTTTGAGCGCGGACGTAGAATCCGATATAAAATCGAAGATGCGGACATCCTTAAAAAACAGATTCCGGAGATTGAAGTATTGGCTCCACGTATAGAACTGGGCAACCATAGGGGTATTGTTACTGTTTACCGTAACGGACAGACCAGTGGTTCCGCTGTGTACGGTGATTATCCAGAAATAGACAACATCACCAAAAAGAAATTGGTGGAAGGACGGTTTTTGAACCAAACCGATATAGATGGCTCAAAAAAAGTATGTGTTATCGGAGAGGAAACATATAAACTCTTATTTGATAAAGGAGAAAATGCTATAGGACAGGACATACGTATCAACGGAATATATTTCTCTGTTGTGGGTATATATAAACCTAACAACAATATCAATATTGATGGAGAGAACGCTGTATTTATTCCTTTCACCACCTTTCAAAAAGCCTTTAACTCCGGAGATCGCATGGGATGGATGGCCATTGCCGTTGAAGAGAATACGCCTGTCCCATTCGTGGAAAGACAGATCAAGAGCATTTTAAAGGCGAAGTACGATATACATCCGGATGACGAACGAGCCATAGGCAGTTTCGATATGTCTGAGATTTTCAATAATATTTCTGGATTTACCATGGTTCTTAAGATATTTTCTTTGTTTGTTGGCGGTTTTACTCTTTTAGCAGGTGTCATCGCCATCAGTAATATCCTTTTGATTACGGTAAAAGAGCGTACCCAAGAAATTGGGGTGCGTAGGGCACTTGGGGCAACCCCAAAAATAGTGATGAGACAAATAATGGTCGAGTCTATAACGCTAACAGCATTTGCCGGTATGATTGGATTTGCGATAGCTGTTGCAGTTTTAGCGGCTTTGAACGCCATGTTTGGCAGCGGGGATGATTTCCCGTTCGTAAAGCCAATGATCAGTGTACCACAATTTGTTTTATCGTTTTTCTTAATGGTTTTTTTTAGCATGCTTATCGGATTAATACCTGCGGTCAAAGCTGTAAACATAAAACCAATAGATGCATTAAGGGAAGAATAATCATCAATACAATTAAATAACGAAATCAAATAAGCAAGAATGAACAAGTATGTAAAATACACATTGATAGGGGTAGTGGTCATAGGTATTTTGGCCGCTGTAGTCTACTTTTTAAAGCAGAACAGTACTCCTGTAGAGCTGTATAAAACCGAAACAGCAGAACGAAAGGATATCGTGAACAAGGTAATTGTTACCGGAAAAGTGATACCCGAAGATGAGATTAACATCAAACCTCAAATTTCGGGAATCATAGATAAGATCCTTTTGGAAGAAGGCATGCGAGTAAAGTCGGGAGACTTGATAGCGGTAATCAAAGTGGTGCCCAACGAGCAATCCTTAAACCAAGCTGCAGGTAGGGTTCGTAATGCGGAATTGGCGTTGAACAATGCCAAGTTGGAGTACGACCGTAACAAAACCTTGTTCGATAGAGGGGTAATCTCAAATCAAGATTATAATAATCTAAAGCTGACATACGAGCAGGCGAAGCAGGAGCTAAAAAATGCGCAGGCCGATTATCAGATTATCAGAAAAGGTTCTGCCGGAGGTTCTGCTAGTGCCAACACCAATATTAGGGCTACCGTTTCGGGAACCATTCTCGAAATCCCTGTAAAAGAAGGAGATCAAGTAATCCAAAGTAACAACTTTAACGATGGTACTACCGTTGCGACCATTGCAGATATGAACAAAATGATCTTTGAAGGGGAAGTGGACGAGGCCGAGGTTGGAAAACTTCATGTAGGAATGCCATTGGAAATTAGCCTTGGTGCCTTGGAAGAGCAAAAGTTCGATGCCAAACTTAAGTTTATCGCACCAAAAGGTGTGGAAGAAGAAGGAGCCGTTCAGTTCAAGATCGAAGGTGATTTGGAAGTCAAAGAAAGTGACAGCACATCTTACGTGAGAGCAGGTTATAGTGCCAATGCCTCAATAGTTCTTGAAGAGAAGAAAGATGTACTCTCCTTAAAAGAAGCTTTGCTTCAATTCGATAAAGAAACCGAAAAACCCTACGTGGAAGTGGAAATAGGGGAAAACGAATTCGAAAGAAGAGATCTTGAGTTAGGGGTAAGCGATGGAATAGATGTCGAGATAGTTTCAGGTATTGGAGAGAATGATAAAATTAAAGTTTGGAACAAGCTTGAAAGAAAATCCGATGAAGACTAAGTCATGCTAAGCCATCTTTTAACAACCAAAATCAAAAAACGAATGAAAAATAGCATCACAATAGCACTATTGCTGTTCACCATTACTTTCTCCAGTGCCCAAGTTCGCAAGTGGACATTGCAAGAGTGTGTGGAATATGCAGTGGAGAACAATTTGACCATAGAACAATTTGAATTGGACTTGGAGAATGCCAAGATTGATAAGTCCGATGCCTTGGGTGAGATGCTTCCGAGCTTAAACGGTTCAATGTCCGCATCGAGCAATACCGGATTTTCCATTAACCCTACAAATAACTTACCTACGAACAGCACTGCGTTCAACGTAAATGCAGGATTTAGTTCCAACGTTACACTTTTTGATGGGTTAAGGAACATAAATAGGCTGAACAGGGCCAAAATGAATGCCATTGCCAACCAATACCGTTTGGACAATTTAAAGGATGATATCAGTTTAAATGTTGCCAACGCCTATTTGCAGGTAGTTTCCAATAAAGAACAGCTCAAAACTTTCAAGGCACAGTATGCGGTTACCGAACAGGATATGAAAAGAACCAAGGAATTGGTGGAATCCGGTGTTTTGCCCCGCGGCGATTTATTGGAGATCGAGGCGACTGCAGCCAACCAAGAGCAACAAATAATCAATGGAGAGAGTTTGGTGTTGATCTCTCGTGTAAATCTTGCACAGTTGTTGCAGATTACCGATTACGAAAACTTTGATATTGCCGAAGAGGAGTTTGATATTCCACCCTCCGATATTTTAAAGAATTCGCCTAAGGTTATTTTTGATAAAGCGATGGGTTTTAGGAACGATATCAAGTTTTCGGAGTCCAATGTGGACTTGGCCGAGCAAGATTTAAAGATTGCCAAGGGAGCTTATTTGCCCACCTTATCCGGATTTTTCCAATATGGGACCAGATATTCCGATGTTACCCAAATTCCAGATGGTAACGGTGTGCCGTACACTCCAAATCTTACCGATCAGTTATGGATTTTTGATGGTATTAGCTACGGTGCTCAATTAAATGTCCCCATTTTTAACGGTTGGAGCACTCGTAACAACGTAAAACGATCTAAGATCAGCTTGGACAAGGCAAGATTACAATTGGAGCAGGATAAATTGGATTTGGAAAATACCATTCAACAAGCTTATGTGGATGTAGGGACTTTTGAAAAAGCCTATATCGCTGCCGAAAAAACTTTAGAGGCCAGACGCTTGTCCTATGAGTACGCAAAAGAACGTTACGATGTTGGTTTAATGAATGCTTTTGACTTTAGTCAAGCACAGTCTAGGGTAGAAAACGCCCAAGCCGATGTAATTCGTACCAAGTACGATTATATCTTCCGATTGAAAATATTGGAGTTCTACTTTGGTATACCCATTTCATTAAACTAGTATCTTTGTGGCCGATATGGCCATACTACTAAATCTAGAAACTGCAACTACCAATTGCTCCGTAAGCATTTCCAAGAATAATAAAATCTTGGTGCTTAAAGAGAACAATGCTGCGAACTATTCGCACTCGGAACAACTGCACGTATTTATAAAAGAAGCCTTGGAAGAGGCTTCTTTGTCTTTTTCGGACCTTAACGCCGTAGCAGTTAGCAAGGGCCCGGGATCCTATACCGGACTCCGAATCGGGGTATCTGCTGCGAAGGGCATCTGTTTTTCGGTGGATATACCGCTGATCTCTATTCCTACTTTACAGAGTATGGCAAACCAAGTTGACTTGAAACCCGATGAATTGGTAATTCCTGTGCTGGATGCTAGACGTATGGAAGTATATTCTTGTGTTTTTGACAACAATAATCAAGAGATCCGGGAAACTAGGGCAGAGGTCATCAACGAGGAATCTTTTTCTGAATTTGTTTCGGGGAGCAAAGTATATATCGTAGGCAGTGGTGCTGAAAAAATTAGGAGTGTCCTGCAACACCCCAATTTTATTTTTGATACTACCGTAATACCTTCCTCCAAGGATATGGCTGTAATGGCATTCAAGAAATTTGAAGCCAAACAGTTCGAGGATGTAGCCTATTTTGAGCCGTATTACCTCAAGGATTTTGTTCTTCAGCAGAAAAAGAAGGAAAATTAATCAGTTGCTAATTGGTGCATTACTCGTTGGGGGAACGGAATTTCGATTCCCGCTTCATCAAATCGCAGTTTTGTTTGTTCGATTACATAAAAATGTGCAGGCCAGAATACATCATTATTTGCCCAGAAACGTAAACTTAGGTCAACGGAACTATCGCCGAGATTGCCCACATAAACCTCTGGAGCAGGTTCGGTATTAATGTTTGGGTTGTCCGCACAGATCTGTAGCAATATTTCTTTGGCCTGTTTAATGTTGGAGCCATATCCGATACCAACATCAAACTTGTCCCTGCGCGTATCTTCCATATTATAGTTTATAACATTTCCATTGGATAGCTGTCCATTGGGGATTATGGCGATTTGGTTGCCAAAGGTGCTGAGTTTTGTATTGAAAATTGAAATTTCCTTTACTGTTCCATCCACTCCTTGGGCCGAAATAAAATCACCGACCTTAAAAGGTTTAAAGACCAGTATAAGCACACCTCCGGCAAAATTGGCCAAAGACCCTTGTAAGGCCAATCCAATAGCAAGACCAGCGGCACCGACCAATGCGACCAAGGATGATGTTTTTACGCCTAGCTGAGTAACTACTAATACAAATACCAACGCTTTTAAGGTAAGACTGATAAAGCTTTGTAAGAAGGACTCCAATGTTTCATCGTAATCCTTTTTCTTAAAAAACCGGCGTACCATGTTGTTGATCAACCTAATGAACCAAAGTCCGACAAAAAAGATAAGAACGGCAGTGATCAGGTTGGGCAAGATGCTAATGGACCATTCAACAGCCTGATCTACGTAATGTTGGTAATTTTCTAATTCTTTCATAATGTTTTTTTAGTAGCGGGTAACGTAATCAATATCCAAAAGAAATAAAAGGATTGGTTTTTAAACAAATGTTAATATTAAGGTCTTTGCAACTGCTCCAATACTTCTTTTGTGTTTGAAACTGGAAGTTTGCAAGTTCCCTCGATACAAACATAGGCGAGGGTTTTTCCGGGGACCGATCTGTTTTTTAAAAGTGCGATATTTCCATCTTGCTGGGAACCGGTTAAAATACTGTTGGGAACATATACACTTGCTATTTTTCGCCCCATGTTTTTGTAATCGTCGCCAATAAGGGCAATCTCATAAAAATTTTGATTCAGAAATACTGCCAAATGGAGCCAATTGGAAAAACCTTGTGCCCTTTGGTCGAAGTCCTTTTGTACATTTTTCAGCATCTGTTTGGCGGTTGCACCATAGTTTCCTTCGGGGAATAATTTGTGGAATTTGAACAAGTTGATCGCCATCATGGAATTGGAGGAAGATATCACGTTGTCATCCACTTCAATGGTTCTTCTGATCAAGGACTGGTCCTCATCCGAAGTGTAAAAAAACATACTGGATTCTTTTTCCGCGAAGTGCTTTATACTGTAATCGAGCAATTTTTTGGCCAAATTGAGCCACTTTTCATCAAAAGTGACCTCGTAAAGTGATAAATACGCATCGATTATTGTGGTATAGTCGTCTAAAAAGGCATTTATGCTACTTTTTCCTTCTTTATGGTTTCGAAAAAGAGAGCCATCTGCCTTTATCATTTCCCGCTCAATAAATTGGGCGTTTTTTAATGCTAATTGTAGATACCCGTTTTCGTCCAAATAGCGGTGGGCATCTATTAGTCCTTTTAGCATAAGTCCGTTCCACGAAGTCAAGATCTTGTCGTCCAATCTGGGTTTTGGCCGTTTCTCCCTTTCAATTTTTAGAAGACTGAGATTTTTTTTGATTTGTTTTCTTAGGGCATCAACGGTAATGCCATACTCGAGTGCTATCTCCTCATCGTTCTTATCCCTGATGAGCACATAGTTTTCTTCTTCCCAATGTCCATAGGAATTTATATTGAAATAGGTTTGGAACATCTCAAAATCATCACCCAGTAAATTTGAAAGCTCGTCTGCAGTCCAAACATAAAAAGCACCCTCTTTTAAAATGTTATTTTCGTCAATACTGTCGGCATCCAACGAGGAATAGAACCCGCCATTGCTGTCCAAGAGTTCTTCTTTGACAAAAGCTATGGTCTCTATAGCCACATTTTTATACAGCTCATTTTTGGTAACGGCATAGGCCTTTGCGTATAGGCTGGTCAATTGACCGTTATCGTACAACATTTTCTCAAAATGGGGAACATGCCATTTGGTATCTACGGCATATCTGGAAAAACCACCGCCCACATGATCATAAACTCCTCCGTAGGCCATTCGGGTCAATGTGGTGTCCACGAACTCCATAATGTCGGGTTTGTTGGCTGCCGTGGCATAATGTAACAGAAAATCCCAGTTGTTGGGCATCATAAACTTTGGAGCCCGTTTGTGTCCGCCCAAAAAAGTATCAAAATATTGGGACCAGTTCTGAACGGCCCTATCCAATTGATCTAAGGAATAGAGTTCGCTTTCCGAATTGTTCTCTACTAGGTTAATGGCCTTAAGGCCATTGGCAAGATCTGTGGCATATTTTACCACCCTAGCCCTGTCCTTTCTGTAAAGTTCTGCAAGTTGATCCAGAGACTTTATCCAATTGTCCTTAGGAACGTAGGTGGCGCCCCAAAATGGTCTGCCATCTGGCAGGGCCACAATATTGAGAGGCCATCCGCCCTGGCCGGATATCATTTGGATGGCATCCATGTAAATTTGATCTACATCCGGGCGTTCTTCGCGGTCTATTTTTATGTTGATGAAGTTCTTGTTCATAACCTCGCCCACGGACTCGTCTTCAAAGCATTCCTTTTCCATTACATGGCACCAATGGCAAGCGGCGTACCCTATGCTTATGATCAAGAGCTTATCTTCTTTTTGGGCCTTTTCCAGAACATCGGGATGCCAAGCTTCCCAATTGACAGGGTTGTGCGCGTGTTGCAAAAGGTAAGGGCTGGTTTCGTTGATCAGGGCATTGGTATGTTTATGCGTCACTTTTTCTGAATTTTGTTTACAACCGATGATTATGATGGCAAATAACGTGAAGAAAAACACTTTTTTGTACATAACACGAGGGTTGGAATAAAAAAATGCGTCCATTAATGGACGCATTTTTTTTAATAGAACCGTATTATTTTACTTCGAAGGTAATTTTCACGTTTACCCGGTAGTCGTCTATCTTTCCATCTTTTACCGTGGCGCTTTGCTCGTTAATGTAGATGGAACGGATATTTTTTACGGATTTTGAGGCTTGTTCCAATGCTTTATTGGTTGCGTCCTCCCAGCTTTTACTGGAATTTGCCAATACTTCGATAACTTTTAATACTGCCATGGTCAATGTTTTTAATGATTCCCTTCAATTTAATGAATTTTGATGGAAATATGGCAGATTAAGAGGTTTATTATCCGTTCAACGCTACTACTTCGCGTATTTTTTCACCCATCATATTCTTTAGCATGGTTTCTATACCATTTTTAAGGGTAAAAGTGGACGAAGGACATCCACTGCAAGCCCCTTGAAGAATAACGCTAACGGTGCCGCTTTCTTCCTCATAAGACTGAAATAGGATATTCCCGCCATCGCTGGCCACAGCAGGTTTTACATATTCTTCCAAAATATCTATGATTTGCTGTGAAGTATCGTCGTAATTGGTCTGAGAGGCAGCTTGTTCAACAGTTTCCTTGGTTTTTTGAATGGCTTCTGCCGTAATAACGTCTTTGCCATCTGCCAAATAATCCCTGATAAATTCACGTAGTTGCATATTGATTTCCTCCCAATCGGCAACATCATATTTGGTGACGGAAACATAGTTCTCGTCCATAAATACCTCTTTTACAAAAGGAAGGTGGAACAGTTCCAAGGCCAATGGGGAATCCTTGGCTTCGTCGATATTCTTGAATTCGTATGTGCTGGGGACAATTCGTTTGTTGGAAACAAATTTCATTACCGCAGGGTTTGGAGTAACCTCTGCATAAACGGTGATGGGTTGCTTCTTTTTTGTCTCGTCTTCGTTCACGACGGGCTCACCTGCATTAAGGTATTCGACCAATTGTTGGGCTACCTCGTCCTTAACGTCGTCCCATTCCACAATATCAAAACGCTCCAAGGCCACAAAGTTACTGGCGATGTAAACCGTTTTTATAAAAGGAAGATAGAAAAGTTGCTGGGCCAAAGGCGAATTTTTGGCCTCATCAATGTTTTTATATTCGTAGTTGCCCTTAGCCAAAAAATGGTTCGCTTCCATTTTAATTATCTTGGGATTGTTGGTAGGGACAACAGTAATGTTATATTCTTTCATCTTGAATCTTTCCTGCAAAAATACCAATAGTTGGGATGTGTGGCAAAATATTATAATAATGTGTGAAGCACGTCGTTATCTAATTGTTTTATTGCACTAAACAACTATTTAGCCCCGACCGTCACATGAGACGTATTTTAACCTCAATCATCATTGCCCTGTTTTTTGGGTCCACGGCCAAGGCACAGGAAGGTATTCCGGTGTATTTTGATTATCTGGCAGATAACTATTATTTGGTTTATCCGTCCATGGCAGGAATTGCAGAAGGCACCAAAATTCGGCTGACCGTTAGAAAACAGTGGTTCAATGTAGATGAGGCACCCAGTCTGCAAACCTTGAACATCAATTCCCGTATTGGTGAACGCAGTGGTATTGGTGGGATTCTCTTCAACGACTCCAATGGATACCATTCACAGACCGGTTTTAAGGCAACATATGCTCATCATTTACAATTGGGGGGCGATTTCAGGACATTGAACCAATTGTCCTTTGGGCTCAGTGCCGGTGTTATTTTAAGTAGTTTGGACGAAAGCGAGTTCAGATCGGTGATTCCCGACCCCATTGTAACCGGCGTAAAGAATACTACCAGCTATTTTAATGTGGACTTGGGGGTTTCTTATAACCTATTGGAATTTTATGCACACGCTGCAATTCTCAATCTTTTGGGGAGCGGCCGAGATCTGTACACTGCTGCAGAGTTCGATAACTTAAGGCGTTACCTGTTTTCTGTGGGGTATGTTTTTGGAAGGAACACCCGGATAGAGCCTTCTATTTTGTTCCAAATGACAGATTTTACCAAAGAAAAAACAGTGGATTTTAACGCAAAGGTGTATAAGGATATTAGCTTTGGAACTGTTTGGGCAGGGTTGTCCTACCGTCGTAGTTTTGATGGGGCGCAATTCCAGACCAATGGCCAGTTTGGAGAGCAACGTTTGCAATTGTTTACCCCGATTGTAGGTGTCAATGTGAACAGGTTTATGTTCTCTTACAATTATTCATATCAGTCGGGCGATATTCGTTTTGATAATGGTGGCTTTCATCAGATTACCTTAGGATATGACTTTGGGCAGAGTGATCAGGGCAAACGTTACGATTGTTATTGCCCAGCAGCCAACAATTGATTTTCGTGAACTTGCTGACAATTAATTCGAGTGCAACCAAGTTTTTTAACTCGACTGCACCCGATATGATAATTAATTAAAGATTATTTATCCCAAGTAAAGTTCTTCTTCGAGGCTTGGGCCTTTATGGCCGAGAGCATGGCGTTTTCCAATTCTCCTGTTTCCTCTTTTTGGTGCTCGGCAATATAGACTTCACGTTTGGCATTGAGCTCCTGTATCTGTTTTTGGATTTTTTCGCGCTCCAATTTCTTTTCTTTTACATAACTTTTTATCTCATTTTCGGATTTTCCCTGAAGTTCTTTGGGTAAATCTTTTTCCTTTATTTCAGTTAGTACGGTGGCATCTTCTTCGGCGGCATCTACTAAGTCCCAACTTGAGTTTTGATACAGTCTAGAGCTTTTGCTTACCGCTCGTTTTACCACAATGGCCTCTTCCAGTTCGGCTGCATTGGCATCCTGAGCGTATTGAAGCTCTTTCTTTTGTCTTCCCATGGCTCCATAAGAAATATAAGTATTGTTCAGCTTGGAGTTCAGTTTAATAATAATGTCATCATAAGGAGTTTCAATATGCACTATCTGCCTGTTGTGGTCAATGGCCATGTATTCACCCCCCGTTAGAGTAGCGCCATTTTTCCACATAGTGGAAATCCCTTGTTCGTAATTACCGCAAAAAATGGTGTTTACAATAATATCTTTCTCCTTGGCATTGGAGGCTGCATCCTTATAATCCAGTTTTCCTTGGGTAAAAGGTTCATTTCCTGCAATAAAGATCATTTTTAGGTCATCGGCATTTTTGCCCCAATCCAATTGCTTTAAGGAAGTATGGATCACCTCTCCACAATATTCTTCGCCTCCATTGGTGGTCAGGGAAAAAAGTTTTTCCGAAATCTCGTCCAGGTCTTTGCTGAAGCCCAGAACCTGTCGAATGTATCCTTCTTGGGAAGATAGATTGTCGTTGCCATACTCATAAAGTGCTATTTGTAGCGATGGTCTTAGATTTGTTCCGCATTTGGCATGGGTAAATTCGTTTACAATATCCCACAATTGAGCCTTTGCTTGGTTGATTAATCCATCCATACTATTACTGGTATCCAATAACAAGGCAATTTTTACAAATTGCTCGGAGGGCTTTTCTTCGGCAAGCTGGGTGTACAATATGGTTTTTTCGTTGTTATGTGCCTTAAGATTGCAACCGTAACTAATTCCAGTGGTTCCGATTAATACTGCTGTTGCGAAAATGTGTTTTATATGTTTCATGATGCAATAATTTTTAAAGTTGAGGTAAATGTATAGGCATCTTTTTTTAGTAAAAATTAAGATTGAGTGAAACGGAAAGACCAATGAGTAAATGAAACTGTTGACTTAGTAACCCAGGGCAAACAGGTGGTATTTTGGATATTTTCGGTACTTGTCCATTTTTTAAAATGCTTGGGAAGCAGTAAGTTTACCTTAGTTATGGTTCGTAAAGCATACATACTATTAGTTCTTTTAATGACCACTTTTGTTGGTTTGTCTCAAGTTGGGAACAATCGAATTGAGTTCCAGTTAGAGGGAACTGTGAGGGGCAAGGATAATTTTGTTCCTATTTCCGGAGTTCAGGTGTCCACAGATAAAGGATCTTTTACGCGGACCAATGCATTGGGCGAATTCAAGATAAGAGCGTCTGTTGGGGATATGCTGATCATTCAAGGGTCTGAATTGGAAACGGTTCGCCACATAATAAAGTCGGAAGAGAATATTGATGTATTGGTGGAAGGATACAAAAGTACCGCGGATTCCGATAGCAAAAAACTTGAAGTGTCCAGTGCTAGGAGAAGTGTAATGAGACATCAACGTTTTTTGGATTCCGCCAATTTTTACAAGAAAACCGATTTAGAGAAAAGTATTGATTTTGTTGCTAGTTCCATGGAACTCTTGGGCAGTTCGGGCAATAAACGGGAACTGTCCACGTCCTTGCGGACACTGGGAGAGATTTACACTTTCCATGGCCAGTATGATCTGGCCATCACAAATTTCCAAGATGCCTTAGCAGCACAAGAATCGAACAAAACCAAAATACTTTTAGGGAAAACTTACGTTCTTAACGGTAACTATGAAAACGCCATAGCTATTTTGGAGCCATTGGTCGAGGTAAAGAACATGGTGCCTTATCAACGAATAGACCTTTTGGAGGCTTTGGGAGATGCCAACAAGGCCATGAACAAGCTTAAGAGAGCTCAAGATTATTTCAAAGAGGGTCTTCTAATTGCAAAGAAGAACCAGATCTCCCCAAAGGAGATTGATTTAAACTCAAAAATTGCGGATGTATTTGCAATTGAAGATAAAGTGGTCGAAGCCGAGGGGTTTTATCAAAATTCCTTGAATCTTTCTAGGCAAGTGGCACCGGAACGATTGGTTAAGGAAAGTGAAAAGGTAGCTGATTTTTACAATCAAAAAAGCCGTTACGAAGATGAGATCCAGTTGCGCAAACAAAACCTGAACGAGCTGGAACAAATGAGAAGGCCAAGTCGTGCAATAGAAACAAAAGGAGTAGCAAAGGATACTATAACCTCCCAGCGTATCAACTACAAAATAGCAAACGCCTACATTGCCCAAGATAAATTGGATGAAGCCATTCCCTACTTGGAAAAAAGTATTGTGGAGGCCGATATGGACGATGATCTAGTGGTGCAAAAAGATGCCACCCGTAAGTTGTCCGAAGTATATCGCAACAAGGGCGAGTACAATAAAGCACTCGAGTCTTATCAAGATTACGTGGCCGTGGTGGACAGTTTGTATGTACGTAAGGAAGAGGAAATATCGAGCGCTGCCCAATTTAATAGAGAAATTGCCAATACCCAAAATCGTATTTCCAGTCTGGAACAAGAGCGAGAGCTCAATCAGAGTAAATATAGCTTGGCCGTAACCGAGCAACAATTGTACGAGGAGACCAGCAAGCGCCAAAAATGGATCATCTACTCCTTGATCTTTGGAATCGCTTTGATGGCTCTCACCGCATATTTATATTACCGTAGTAACAAACAACAAAAGTTGGCCAATAACCTACTGGCCTTAAAGTCGCTACGTACCCAAATGAACCCCCATTTTATTTTTAATGCGCTTAATTCGGTGAACAATTATATCGCCAAGAGCGATGAGCGGAGTGCCAATCGTTTCTTAAGCGAGTTTTCGGTGCTCATGCGAAGCGTGCTCGAGAATTCTGAAGAAGATTTTATCCCTTTGACCAAGGAATTGGAACTGTTGGAACTCTACGTGAAGTTGGAACACTCACGTTTTTCGGACAAGTTTGATTACGAAATTGATGTGGACCAACAAATTGATGTGGATGCCTTTCAAATTCCGCCCATGTTGTTGCAGCCGTACATAGAAAACGCCATTTGGCACGGATTGCGATACAAGGAAGAAAAGGGACTGCTAAAAATCGAACTTAGGCAATTGACCAATGATATGGTCGAGATTAGAATAGAGGATAATGGAATCGGGCGCAAAAAATCAGCTGAGTTAAAGACCACAAACCAACGAAAACAAAAATCAAAAGGAATGGGCAACATTCAAAAACGAATCCAAATCTTGAACAATATGTATAAAAATAGAGTGGAAGTTTCCATATCCGACCTGAATGAGGATAAAACAGGTACCAAAGTTTCCCTTAAACTTAAGAGGCAATAATGGAACTGCGCGCGGTAATTGTGGAAGATGAAGCCAATAGCAGGGAAATTCTTCGAAACTATTTGGCAAAGTACTGTAAAGGAGTTCAAGTGTTGGGTGAAGGGGCAACTATTGAAGAAGGTTTGGGCCAAATCAAAAAACATCGTCCCGATTTGGTTTTTTTGGATGTAGAAATGCCCTTTGGAAATGCTTTCGACCTATTGGAGCAAATCCCGGATCGTACTTTCGAAACTATTTTTGTGACCGCATACAACCAATATGCCATGGATGCCTTGAACCATCATGCGGCCTATTATTTGATGAAGCCCATAAATATTGATGAATTGATCAAGGCGGTAGATTATGTTCGTGCCGTAAAAGAAAAGGAAAACGCCTTGGAAGGACAGGTGCTCCAAGCAAAATCCGATCATGTTTCGGGTAAGATCACACTGCCGCAACAAGATGGTTTTCAAGTATTGGATGTGTCTGATATCTATTTTTGCAAAGCGGACGATAATTACACCGAAATTTATCTGGAAAAGAAAAAGATCGTAATCAGTAAAACCTTGAAATATTTTGAGGAGGCACTACAATCCTATTCCTTTGCCCGCATCCATAAATCATATTTGGTCAACGTATCCGAAGTAGTTCAGTATAAAAAGGGAAAAGGGGGCAGTGTGGTGCTTTCCAATGGCAAGGAGCTTTCTGTGTCAGCTTCTAAAAAAGCCGAACTTTTATCATACTTTAAATAAATTGTCACATCGAGCGCAGTTGAGATGCGTTTCTTTGTTAAGAAGTAAATTTTAAATCAATGATCATAAAACCCGTCAGGGGCAAATCCCCAGAGATAGGAAAAGATTGTTTTATTGCCGAAAACGCTACGATTGTTGGCGAGGTAAGCATGGGCGATCAATGTAGCGTTTGGTTCAATGCGGTAATCCGTGGCGACGTCCATTTTATAAAAATGGGCAACAAGGTAAATGTGCAGGATGGAGCCGTAATCCATTGTACCTATCAGAAGTCGCCGACCACCATAGGTAATAATGTTTCCATAGGCCATAATGCCATAGTGCACGGTTGTACCATAAAAGACAATGTGCTTGTGGGTATGGGGAGCATTATAATGGACGATTGTGTGGTGGAGAGCAACTCCATAATCGCTGCGGGAGCCGTGGTCACCAAGGGCACCCATGTGGAGGCAGGAAGTATTTATGCCGGAATGCCCGCTAAAAAAATAAAGGACATTAGCCCGGAACTATCCAAAGGTGAAATAGATCGGATAGCCAATAACTATGTGAAGTATTCCAGTTGGTTCAAAGAAGAATAGCCTAAGGTTGGTTATTGTTGTGGTGGATTTCATCTATCCAAAGATCGAACAATCGAACAATACAAAAACCTATCACAGAATATTCCCTATTTTTGTTCCACTCAAAAAAACTCGACAAAAATGAACGCATATATTTTTCCAGGACAAGGAGCTCAATTTGTAGGTATGGGGCTTGATCTGTACGAAAACCATTCCGAAGCTCAGGAACTTTTTGAAAAGGCAAATGCTATTCTTGGTTTTTCCATAACCGATATCATGTTCGAAGGTTCCACGGAAGATTTAAAACAGACCAAGGTGACCCAACCTGCCATATTTCTACATTCCGTAATCTTGAGCAAAGTATTGGGAGAAGGATTTAAGCCCGATATGGTAGCAGGACACTCTTTGGGTGAATTTTCCGCATTGGTGGCCAATGGTACATTAAATTTTGAGGACGGATTAAAATTGGTATCGCAACGGGCCTTGGCCATGCAGAAAGCATGCGAGATTCTGCCTAGCACCATGGCTGCAGTTTTAGGTTTGGAAGATGATGTAGTGGAAAAAATATGTTCCGAAGTAGAAGGTATTGTAGTGCCGGCCAACTATAATTGCCCCGGTCAATTGGTTATTTCCGGGGAAGTTGATGCCGTAAATGTAGCCTGTGAAAAAATGAAAGAAGCCGGAGCCAGAAGGGCGTTGTTGCTACCTGTGGGAGGCGCTTTCCATTCCCCATTAATGGAGCCTGCTCGTGAAGAATTGGCAGCAGCCATCGAATCTACCGAATTTAAGACACCAAGTTGTCCCATTTACCAAAATGTGACCACTACAGCAGTGTCCAATGCCGAGGAAATTAAAAAGAATTTGATATTGCAACTGACCGCTCCCGTAAAATGGACGCAGAGCATACAACAAATGGTCAAGGATGGGGCATCATCCTTTGTAGAGGTAGGGCCCGGTAAGGTATTGCAAGGTTTGGTGAAAAAAATCCACCGAGAAGCCGAAACAAGCTCTGCTGAGGTTTCTTAAACAGCGGGCACAGTTTATCCGATTAAATAGAAATTTCAACTAATAGGCAAGGAGATTCCTTGCCTTTTTCGTAATATTGGAAGCTCCCAAATCACCTGCTTACGTATAGCATTTAAACCAATAGAAACTGATTGCAACGGTGATGTTGACCTTATATACAAAAACCTCAAATCTTCTGCTTGCCACCCTTGGACGTGGAGGTCTCTTATTTTTCCTTATTCTCTTTGTTATGACAGGAGTAGGGTATGGGCAATCCGAAATTAACATAGACAGTCCTGCGCCTGTTTTAGAGGGGGATGCAGGTTCTAGCCAGATAGACTTTACGGTGAGTATAGATCAATCGGACCCATCGCCTATTACGGTCGTGTACACCATAAACGGAGGAAACGAGGATACGGACACGGACACCCTTACATTTTTGGCGAACACGACGATATTAACTCAAACGGTGACTGTTACGACCACGGGCGATACGGTGGTCGAGGCGGACGAGAATGTGAGCGTTACCTTGAGCAATGCCAGCCCCAACGCACGGATCAGAACGGCGGTTGGGAACAGTTCCTTTACGGATGATGATGCAACACCAGCAGGGTACAGTGTGTCGATCAACCAGGATCCCATTAATACGTTGAACCAGGACAATATAAGCATTACATTTTCGGGAGCTCCTCTTTTTACTTCATCTTATAATTACTCCTTTACAAGTGATGGAGATGGTAATACAGCTACGGTTACTGGGGGAGGATCTGTTCCTTTGATAGGTCAAACAATATCACCTATTGATTTGAGTAGTTTGCCCGATGGTAACATTACGCTCACTTTTACTCTGACCAATATTTTTGGAAATACAGGAAATCCAGCATTCGATTTTGCAACAAAGAATACAGCGCCCCCTTCGGATTACTCAGTTACAATTGATCAAGATCCAATAGGCCAGGCCAACGAGAATAATATAAGTTTTACAATTACTGGAGCCGAGGTCGGGGCCGATTACGAATATACTTTTACAAGTAGCGGAGGCGGTACGGCTGTTACGGGTTCTGGTGGAATAGGATCAACAACCCAGCAGATAAATGCTATAGATTTAAGCGGGCTTATTAGTGGAACGATCGAACTTTCCGTAATCCTTTCCAATGAAAATGGCGATGGTTTGCCAGCAACAGATACGGCCACAAAAGAAGCTTGTAATGCCGGCACAACAGCACCAACTTTAAATAGTACAGGTGTAGCTTTTTGTGGCGCGTTTAACCAAGATCTGGATTTGTACATTTCCAATGTGGCACCTGCCGGGGCTGAACTTCGGTGGAGTACAAACTCCGATATTTCTGTAGGCGGCTATTTGGTTAGTAGTGTGGTGAGTGATCCGGGAACTTATTACGGATTTTTTTACGATCAGGCCAACGATTGTTTTAGTGCTGCGACTCCAGTTACTTTAACTCAGAGTAATGCACCAACTACGGGAATAGCAACTAATTTGGGAACTTGTAGCGATACAGGTGACGGGGATACTTTGGTAGATTTGGATTCTAGCTTAACGGGAGCGGATACAGGCAGTTGGCAATTGCTGAGCGCACCGTCAGGAGCCTCCATTTCTATTAATGCAAACAACCGCGTCAATTTTAATGGAGAGCCCGAAGGCGTTTATACTTTTAGATATACTACAAATACAGCGCAAGGAGAATGTACTAACCAAAGTGTGGATATTACCGTAACTGTATATGATTGTTCGGAACCATGTAACGCAGGTAGATCTGCCCCTGCACTCAATGGGAGTAGTTCGACCATCGAGTTTTGTGATGCTATTACCGCCAATCTAAACGATTACGTGATCAGTACGCCCCCGGCAGGTGCAGAGCTTGTTTGGAGCACAAGTAACGATCCTGAGGAAACAGGTGCACATTTGAACAACTCCAATGTAATAGAGCCAGGAACATTTTATGCCTTCTACTACGATGATACGAACGATTGTGGTAGCCCCGTGCTTGCCATAACCTTAGAGTTGAATAATACACCGGTTATCGATAGTACTGCAGGGGATGCTTCCTGCGGTCCTAGCATATTGAATCTTTCCGCAACAGCATCCGTTTCAGATAGCAGCACCATTACCTATACATGGTACGATGCGGCAACAGGAGGAAATATTGTGGGTACGAACGCCACATTCACCACCAATACCTTGTCCGAAACCACATCTTATTATGTATCGGCCTCTGCCAATGGGTGTGAATCCGAACGGGTAGAAGTAATGGCAACAATAATAAATGCCCTCTCTCCGGGCATCCCTATAGAAGATTTAACTGTTTGTAATGTCTCGAGTGATGAAGGACCTATAACATTTGACTTGGACGACGGTTTGATGGGGCAAGATGCGGGCACATGGACTTTGATTACAGATCCATCCAATGGCGATTTGATCATAGGAACGGACAATATTGTCGATTTTACCGGTCTTGTTAGTGGGGCATATGTGTTTGAATATACCACGGAAACTGTTGGTGAGTGTTCAGAAACTTCATCAGTGCAATTGACCATTACTGTGCAGGATTGTATTTCAAATGAAACCATAGATCTGGCAATTACTAAAACAGTTGATGGTAGAGAATCCTATTTAATAGATGAAGAAGTGGTATTCCTTATCAATGTTGAGATTGTAGATGGAAATACCGCAACGGATATTATAATTTCCGATGTGCTGGATGAAAATTTCCAATTTATCGATGCCCAGGCTACTATTGGAGAATATGATGTTAATTCAGGAGAGTGGAATATTCCGCAGCTTCAAGCTACAGATACCGAGGCAACATTGGCCATAAGGGTAAGACCAACGGTAGCAGGGCAAATTTCGAATACAGCATCATTGGTGTCCTCTCTTCCAGCTGACGGTAATTTGAATAATAACTCATCAACAGTGCAAGTAGAAGTAAACCGTAGCCAATGCGAAGACTTGGGGGCCATCTGTAACATCTTTTCACCCAATAGCGATGGGTATAATGATACACTTACCTTGGTAGGCCATGCACAATACCCTAACAATACCTTCGAGGTATTCGACCGCTATGGCAACAGTGTCTTCCAAATGGATGGTTACGATAGCTCGTGGGATGGTACTGGAAAGAACGGAGATTTGCCCAAGGGAACCTATTTCTATATTCTAGACCTAAATGGGGATGGAACGGATGTAGTTAAAGGATGGATTCAAATTGTAAGGAACAACTAAAATGTCAGATAAAGTAAACTTATCAACATATAAAATAGTACTGCTTGTGGTTTTAATGGCGGTAAGTTTTGTGCATGCGCAAAAAGAGCCACAATACACCCAGTACATGTACAATATTGGGAGTTTTAACCCGGCCTATGTGGGTACGGTGGAGAGTCCTGAAATTATTGGCCTGTACCGTGCTCAATGGGTGGATATTGAGGGAGCGCCGACCACCATTCGCGGAGGTGCCAATATTCCATTTAATAATGAAAAGATGGGACTTGGCATCAATGTGGTGAACGATGAGTTGGGACCGACCACCCAAACCTATTTCGATGTGGCTTATTCATACGAAATTCAGTTGTCCGATGAAACCAAGCTTTCCTTTGGACTTAATGCAGGAGGATCGTCGCTTAACATAGATTATTCCAAAGGAACTTTTGAAAACCCCTCGGATGTTTCCATTTTGGGAGGGAATTACAACAATTTTTATCCGACAGTGGGTGCAGGGTTGTTTATGTACCACGAAGAGGATTGGTATTTGGGGGCATCTGTTCCCAATTTTTTGACCAATACTTTGTATAATGATGAGGTAGCGACCATTGTGGAAGACAATATGCAGTTGAACTTAATAGGAGGTTATGTGTTTCAATTGAGTGACCGAACGAAGTTTAAGCCCGCTTTTTTAGTAAATTACCTTCAAGGTTCACCGGTAAACATAAATCTATCGGCCAATTTTCAGTTTATCGACGCCCTGACCATTGGGGCGGCATACCGGTTTGATAATGCTGTGAGCGGATTGGCGGGATTCCAGATATCCAATGCCATGTTTATTGGGTATGCTTACGATTACAACACCAATGGACTTGGAGAGTATGGTGGGGGTTCCCACGAGGCCATTTTAAAATTTTATATTGGAAGAGGCGGATTTGGTTCCGGTAATAATAAATCCAAGAACAAAAAATCAAAAAATAAGGGTAAGCAGATAGATTCCCCAAGATTTTTCTAACATGAACCAAACAAAAAAAATACAACTAACACTATGGGCGTCCCTTTTGGGCGTTGTCTTCTGCTTTGCCCAAAAAAAGCAATCCGAAGGAGATATTCTCTTTTTCCAGTACGAATATCAAAAAGCGGTGAGAGCCTACGAGAAACAACTTTCTGAGGGTACGTTGACCAAGCAACAGTTCCTGAACTTGGCCGATGCTTATTTCGAAACCAATAATTTTGAAAAGGCTTCTGGAGCGTTTATGAAAATTTATGGGCAGGATACGCTCATGGATCCCCATCACTATAACAAAATGTTGCAAAGCCTTGCCAAAACCCCTAATGCAGAAGGTACAGAGGGTTTTGTGGCCCGTGTTTCATTAAATTTTCCAAAGGAATTGATAGAAAACATGGAATTCAACAATCAATTACTGCAGAACGGCGCAGGGGAAAATCAATTGGCCTACGAAATATTTAACCTTGACGGCAATAGTCCGCAAACCGATTTTGCGCCAAGTTTTTACAACAACAAACTATTGTTCTCCAGTGGGCGGCCCGGGAACAAAAAATTGCGGTACGAACCCGGTAACGAAGGATATTTCAATATATATGAATCCCGGATCCAACCCACCGGGCAGATTGTTTCCCTACAAACTTTGAAGGGATTGGAGGAAACGGATTATCATAAAGCGACACCATCTTTCTCTTTGGCCTTGAACAGTGTGCTCTATGTTGCGTCCAATACGCAAAATGGAGAGCTTGCTTTCGATTCCAATGGAAAAAATGCACTGTCCATTGCCAAACAGACCATTGGAGGGAGCCGTCAATTTTTGTTAAAAGATTTAAGCACCTCTTTTTATTATCCGTTCTACGACGATACTAATGGCAAGCTCTATTTTGCAGCCGATTTTGAGGATGGCTATGGTGGTACAGATATTTATTTTGTGTACACGAACAATGGACAGGTAATGTCGGCCCCCATTAATTTGGGTCCACGAATCAACTCTTCGGGCAACGAAATAGCACCATTTATATTCGAGAACAGTTTTTATTTTGCCTCTGATGTGTTTTATGGTCTTGGAGGTATGGATATTTATAAATCCAACGTCGAAGGAGAGGATTTTGGAATCCCTATCAACCTTGGGGACCAGATCAATACCGAATTTGATGATTTTGGATTGATCATCAGAAATGAAGGTGAGGGATTGTTAGGGTATTTTGCATCCAATAGGCCCGGTGGAAAAGGAAAAGATGATATTTATGGATTTAAGGTCAATGAAAAACCTGGGTTAAAAACAATAACATTTAAAGGTGAAGTAGTAAACGCCCAGAAGAATACAGCGGTATCCAATGCTACGGTTAGCCTTTGGAACATGGATGGAGAAATGGTGGCCACCACAACCTCCAATGAAAATGGGGCCTATAGATTGGAGATACCCTACGAAAACGAGGTTGTCATCGAGGCGACCAAAGAACGGTATTCCCGGTACATTGAGCGATTTGGGCAAGAGCAATTGGATGCACTCCAGAACCAATCCCATACCATCGGAGTTTCATTATATGATGATCTAGTGGAAGAACGGGAAGGCCAAAAAGTAGTTGAGCTAGATAATTTTTATTTTGATAACGGCTCAACACGGCTAACGGATAAAATCAAGAACGAACTAAAAAAAGTGGTCGATTTTATGAAGGCCTTTCCCAAAGCTCAATTACGTGTGGAGACATACACGGACAGCAGGGGAGGTAGCAGTACCAATTTTAGGCTTACACAGGGGCGTTCGGATGTTATTAAAAGATATTTGGTGGACAATGGAGTTCCGGCGACAAGCATACTGTATTCCATAGGATATGGGGAAGACAAAATATTGAACAATTGCACCAACGGTGTATTCTGTTTGGAGATGCTGCACAAGCAGAACCAGCGTTCGTTGATCGTAGTGCTCAACGATAATGTACTGTTCGATTAACTTACTTGATCAGTTCCCAACAATAGTACAGGGCAAAAACCGAAAGGAAAGCAATTCCCGAATAAGTAAGGATCTTTAGGCCCATTTTAGGTCTATGTTCCTTTGGAACATCTTTTCCGGTCACGGTTTTTAAGTTCATCCAACCGAGAAGGGGAGCAAAAACAAAGGAGATAAAAGTGGCCAATCCCACTAAATCGCCCATATTGGCACTAAAAAGACTTATTACTATCCAATTTATCCACGCCATAACGATTACCATTAGCGCAAATGTATGCTTACCGTTGTATATGTTTTTTTGAGGATATAGCTTTTGTAGAACATCCAAACTTACTCTTGATATGGCATCATGGGCCGTCATACATGTACTGAACATGGTGGCAAAAGCGGCAATGGCAATAAAGAAATATGCCCAACTGCCTATATGCGCTGTGAACAGGTTTACCAATTGGTCGGCAAAAACAACTGCATTTCCACTAAGTTCTGTACCTGTTCCGTAAAGGGTCATCCACCCGATGATCATAAAAAAGATGGCCAAAACCGCCGTGAGCATATACCCAATGTTAAATTCCTGAAGGGCAATTTTAAGGGTCGGTTTGTTCTTCATGGTCTTTAGGTTTTCCATTCCCCAGAGACTTACCCAGCCCGATGCTTCGACAGCTGTGGGCATCCAACCAACAAGACCGATCAAGAATAGAATGCCTACTTCGTTAAAAATTTCCGGCCGTTGGTATGATTCGCTATCGGGTACCGGACCTTTTTGAAGTACCATTGCCGTAGTAATCAACAGGGCTACGAATAGAATGGTGATTACGGCCTTCAAGGAATTTTCAAGGAACCTATACTTGCCAATGATCAAAATCAAGCTAATAAAAACAAATAGACCTAATGATATAACACCTGCGCCAATGGAGGTAATATTGAACAGATTTATAAATAATCCGGCCGTTACCACATATAATGCCGCCAAAACGGTAAAGGTGGAAATTAGCGTTATAAAAGCGTAGATCCATAAATAGGTCTTTCCCAAATTGCTGTAGCCCTCGATCAGACTTTTTTCGGTAACAGTGGTGTATCTAATACCGAATTCAAAAAAGGGATACTTAAACAAATTCGCCAATAGAATGGGGATTACCATTACCCATCCATATTGGGCTCCGGCCTTAGTGGATAGCACCAAATGGGAAGTTCCTATGGCCATACTGGCAAACAGCAGTCCTGGGCCAAGAGCTTTCAACAATGCCTTCATGCAGCTTGTTTGTTAATTTTCAGTCAGGAAGATATGTTTTTTTGTCGAAAGTTTTCAGATTCCATTTTGAAGGGCCTAAAATCAGATAAATTGAAAAAAAGAGCCTTTATTTATTTTTGGAAAAAGTATCTTTAGTACGTACAGATGCTTTCAAAATCAATGGAAACTTTTTTATTTCACCATAAATTGATTGATTTTGAATTACTTAAAAAGCTAAACCAAATATAAACCGATGCAGATTATTGAAGATTCCACGGTGTACGATGCCATTATTGTTGGTTCCGGAGCTGGAGGTGGTATGTCCGCCAAAGTGCTTTCGGAAGCGGGGCTAAAAGTTGCCGTAGTAGAGGCCGGACCTTTTTTTGACCCGGCAAAACCCGAACATCAAACCCAATTAAAATGGCCTTATGAGAGTCCCAGGCGTGGAGCCAGTACCCGTTTTCGCCCATTCGGTGATTTTGATGCGGCCTACGGGGGCTGGGATATAGAGGGAGAGCCCTATACCCAAAAAGATGGGACAAAGTTTGAATGGTTCCGATCAAGAATGTTGGGGGGAAGAACCAACCATTGGGGTAGAATCTCGCTTCGTTTTGGCCCAAAAGACTTTAAACATAAGGATGTGGACGGCCATGGAGAAAACTGGCCAATAAGCTATGATGATGTAAAACCATATTATGATAAAGTGGACAAGATGATCGGGGTTTTTGGAACCAATGAGGGGCTGCCCAACGACCCCGATGGCTTTTTTCTGCCACCGCCAAAGCCAAGATTGCATGAACTTTTTTATATCAAGGGAGCCCGTAAAAGTAATATTCCGGTGTATCCGTCGAGGATGTCCATGCTCACAAAAAAGATTAATAACGATCGGGGTGTTTGTTTTTATTGTGGGCAATGTAATAGGGCATGTCAGGTGTATGCCGATTTCTCGGCGGGGACTTGTCTAATATTCCCGGCACAAAAGAATGGAGGACAAATTGATTTGTTTGTCAACTGCATGGTTCGCGAAGTGACCACAAACGAAGAAGGCAGGGCCACAGGAGTATCTTACATCAATAAAGAAGATAGAAAAGAATATAAACTTAAAGGAAGAGTTGTGGTACTAGGGGCTTCCGCCTGTAGCTCAGCGAGGATTTTATTGAACTCCAAAAGCAAACAGCACCCGAACGGATTGGGCAATAGTAGTGATGTAGTAGGAAAGTATCTGCACGATTCTACCGGTGCTGGGAGGGCAGCTTTTATTCCCGACCTTATGAACCGAAAGGTTTCCTATAACGAGGATGGTGTAGGGGGAATGCATGTGTATTCACCGTGGTGGGGAGACAATTCCAAGCTCGATTTTCCTCGAGGGTATCACATAGAAGTATGGGGAGGCATGGGTATGCCCAGCTATGGATTTGGATTTAATGCCAACGAGTTCAACAAGTTTTTCGGAACAAAAGTGGGCGGTTACGGAGATGTGTTGCGCAGCGATGCCAAAAAGTACTACGGTGCGGTAGTAGGTATGGCAGGTCGCGGTGAATCCATTGCCAGAAAAGATAACTACTGCGAGATAGACCCCACTACTGTGGATGAATTTGGTATTCCTGTGTTGCGTTTTCATTACAAATGGAGTCAGTTTGAGATTAATCAGGCCAAACATATGCAGGACACCTTTGAAGAGCTCTTGATCAATATGGGCGGTGAGCCTTTGGGGGATAAACCAGGAAAGGATACCAATTATGGATTGCACAACCCAGGGAATATTATCCACGAAGTGGGTACCACGAGAATGGGTGACGACCCCAAGACCTCGGTAACGAACAAATACCAGCAATTACATGATGTGGACAATGTGTTTATTGTGGATGCCGGACCATTTACCTCTCAAGCGGACAAGAATTGTACGTGGACCATTTTAGCACTCTCCATGAGGGCATCGGAGTATATTGTAGAGCAGTTGAAACAACAAAACATTTAAGGACATGGACAGAAGAAAGAGTTTAAAATCGATAGTGCTGGGTTCCGTGGCCGGAGGATTGGCCATTCATGGATGTAAGCCCTCTACCGAAGCAAAGGAGTTGGTGGAGGCCCCAAAAATAACCTATCCGGGTAGGGTTCCTTTGGAAACTGAACTGATCAACGAATTGCAGGACGAACAATTTCTAAATCCGCACGAAGTGGAAACGCTCACAATTTTATGTGACCTTATTTTGCCACCTTCGGAAGAGTTCAAAGCTGCATCGGAAGCCAATGTGGTCGAGTTTATTGAGTTTATGTGTAAGGATAATGAAGCATTTCAGCCAGATATCCGTGGCGGAATTATGTGGTTGGATCACAAATGTAACACCGAGAATGGGGCTGAGTTTAAATCGGCTACCAAAGCGCAACAGAAGTCGATTTTGGATGAAATAGCCTATTATGACCCGGAAGTACCCGGTAATGAGAGACCTTTCGAGGTGAATTTTTTCTCACTGGTGCGTAACCTTACCATGACCGGCTTTTATACTACAAAAATTGGGATAGAGGAGATAGGTTATAAAGGGAATATGCCCAATGTTTGGGATGGCGTTCCCGATGATGTATTGGAACAGCACGGTGTTTCCTATGAAGAGGAATGGTTGGCCAAGTGTGTGGATCAGAGCAAACGAGGTATTATTGCTGAATGGGACGATGATGGAAATTTGTTGACGTAAACACAAAAGGATGATATAAAAAGAGCCCGCACCATTGGTGTGGGCTCTTTTATTTTTTAAAATTATACTTTGATTATGGTTGTATCAACTCAAAGAGATAAACATCCACCTCACCCGATACGTTCAGTTCGTTGCCAGATCCGTTATTGGCGCCATCGACGGTAAAGGAATAGGAAAAAGAGAGGTGGTTGCCGTTTTCGGGTTCAAATACAATGTTGGTTAGTTGCATATTGGATATGCCTATGCCGTTAGAATCATATCCGTCATCAAGTAGAAAATATTTGTTGTCCTCGCCGATAACGCCATAGTTATTCAATGTTGTTACAATTAAATCCACTGTTTCTGTTGCTTCTCCGGGGTTTGTAATGGTAACTTCCCAGTCAAAGAAAGTAGGGTTGTAAGTACCATCTGGCGAGGTTAGGAACCTACGGAAATTGAAAAAGTATTGGGTGTCATCACCCATTACAGTGGGAATAACTATATTATACAAAACAAAATCTTCACCATCAAGACCTAAGAACTTAAATTCAGTATTGTCCGTAAAGGCAATATTGTCAGGTCTTGTACCATTAAGATTCAAAACAATGGATCCATATTGGGCCATTTCGTCGAGCCCAGCTCCATCATTTCCTGATTCTCCTTGTGGTCCTGATGGGCCTGGGGAACCATCCTGTCCATCTTGCCCATTTAAGCCATTTTGCCCATCAACTCCGTCAATTCCATCTTTACCATCAGTACCATCTACTCCATCTTCCCCATCTTGAACCAAACAAGAATTAAAGGAGATACATAAAATTAACAACGCACATTTAAAAAGGATAGAGTTTTTCATAAGAAATAGATATACAGTTAGTTATGATTAAATGTAAGCATGTAAGGCTAGCAAACCATGTAGAATTGATGGTTGCTATGTTTAAATTGATGTATGGGCACTTTGAATGGATGGATAAAGTTTTAAGTAGTGATATCTTTTTAGGTAAATGGTAAATTTGCTATACATGGACATAAAAACATTATATACTAAGGAGCCATTCAATAACTTATTCAAGGAGTGTTATTATATGCATCTGGATAATAAGGAAGGTGCTGGCCAAATCCCTGTGATTGATGACTGCTGCTACGATTTTATTTTTTTTAAAGAGGCGTCCGGTATATTTTATTTTAGTGAAGCTCAAAAAGCGATTCGGATAACAAGTAAGGTCTTTACAGTGCACAATGTAACGCCTCCCTATAGAATTAAAGCGACCGATTCGCTTACCTTTTTTACCTTAAAAGTACAACCGTGGGCCAATGCCCATTTTTTTTCTTCATTACAAAAACCGGGAATAATAGATTTAACATATTCTGATGAGGGATTGACCTCATTACATAAACAGCTCTTTGATCCAGAGAACAAATCGAATCGATTTAACATGGCCAAAGAGTTTATGAAAACGAAACAAATTGAGTTGACATCTACCATGCGGCAGGTTCGGGAAATCTGCGAAAAAGTTTACGAAGAAAAGGGGAAGATTACCGTATATGAGTTGAGTGAAAATTTTGGCGTGTCGAGGCAGTATTTGACGAAGATTTTTAAAAAAGAGGTAATGTACCCTTTAAAAAAGTTTATCATAACCGTTCGCATATTGGATTTGGTAAAGTTTAGAGCAAAGCATCCTAATGTTTCGCTTACGCAACTGAGCCACGATTATGGTTATTTTGATCAATCTCATTTTATCAACGATTTTAAAAAGATCTGTGGCGTAAAACCACTTCATTTTTTTAATAATCTACCAGAATTTATACTTCGTCACCGATAAGGTTTCCATTTTTACAATTATTTCATTGGGAAATAAGGGTTCTTTGCCTAAAAGATGAGTTATGCGATTTAGGTGTATTGTTTTATTCTTGATTTTATGTTGGGGTTGTACGGAGAAGAAAACTACGACGAGTAATGATCTATCCGCAAAAATGGAATCGATTAGAGATTCTTTGGATACGTATTTTAACAAACTTACCGATTTACAACAGTTCAATGGGGTAGTGTTGGCATACAAATATGATACTTTGCTCTTGGGAAAACCATATAATTTGAATCCAGATTTTCAAAGTTCAACTTATGTTGATCTGAGTACGCAGTTTGATATCCATTCGATCTCAAAATTGATGACCCACTATTTAGTGACAAAATTGGAAGCGGAAGGTAAGCTTTCCAGAGAACAAACGTTGGACACTTTTTTTGAAGGCTTCTCCAAAGGAAAAAAAATTACGGTGAAGATGTTACTGGAACATAGCTCAGGTTTGCCCCGTGAGTTAGCAGGTATTGAGGAAGAGGAATACAATTTAACACCGAACCAAATAATCGAACTGGCAAAAGAGCAAGCCTTATTGTTCGAACCGGGCACGGATATCCAATATTCCAATGTTGGGTACGAGATTTTATACAGTATCATTTCAAAAGCATATCAAAAATCTTTTGCACAATCTGTGGTCGATGAAATTTTTGTTCCAATGGGAATGGATGCAAGCGGAGCACATTTTTTTGTCGAAGAAAACCGGGTGAAAAACATGGCTCAGAACCATACTCTCCGGGATAGTTTGGTGGTTACCGTAGATAACATTCAGAGAGATGAATTCCGAACAGCTCGTATGTTTTCAACAGCGGCCGATTTAAAAAAGTTTTTAGATTACACTAAAAATGAGCCTTATGTTTCAATTTTAAAAAATGAAGAAGGCATAATCGCAAAGGATGGCGGGTCAAAAGGTATTCGTGCGCAAGTGTATATAGATTTGGTGAATGGATTTGAGTTTGTACTATTGGCCAATTACGATGAAATACCCTTTTTTAAAACGATTGACGATATGACAAAGATTCTCAAATCTCAACCGGTAGAATATCCAAGAAGGCTTAATAGAAGAGCTATTGCGTTGGATGATAGCGTGTTGCAGCGATATGTAGGGCACTATCAATTTGCTGATTTTGATGGATTGATTTTAGAGGTCAAAATTGAGGACGGGCATCTTGTTATCCTGCAAGGAAAAGAAAAGATAGGTGTGTTGAAAGCGGAATCTCCAACGGTATTTTTTGAAAATCCCAAAGAAGCAGAATCTTTTGAGTTTATTAAAAATAAACTTGGAACTTATGATGCTTTGATGGGTTGGAAAGGTATTGTTGTAGAAGGAAAACGGCAATGAGTATTCGGTAATCATGAAAAAAAATAACCCTGAAAATCTATTGATTGACAGGGTTAGGTGTACTCGAGGCGGGACTTGAACCCGCACGGGCAAAATGCCCACAGGATTTTAAGTCCGGCGTGTCTACCAATTCCACCACTCGAGCAGGACTTGTATGTAAAAAAAAACTCCACCCGTGGTGACTGAGCGGAGTCGAAGTCGAGCGAAAAACGGGATTCGAACCCGCGACCTCCACCTTGGCAAGGTGATGCTCTACCAACTGAGCTATTTTCGCATTTAAAAGAACTTGCACTTTTCCCAAGCGCGGATGCAAATTTATAACATTTCTATTAAAATAAAAGAATTTTTTCAGGAAGAAGCTTTTTTCTTTTTGCTTAACAACCGTTTGATCTCATTTAATTTCATTAAAGCCTCTACAGGTGTCAGAGTATCAATGTCCAAGTGCAAGATTTCTTCCTTGATCTCTTCTAGCAAAGGATCGTCCAAATTGAAGAAACTCAGTTGCATTTCGTTTTGTGATGCCTGAAGCTTATCTGTCATTTCCTCACTGGAATGCGTTTTTTCCAGTTTTTTCAGGATTTTATTGGCCTTTTGTATCACTTGTTGCGGCATGCCGGCCATTTTGGCCACATGGATTCCGAAACTGTGTTCGCTTCCTCCGGGTACCAGCTTTCGAAGGAAAAGTACATTATCTTCCAATTCTTTAACCGATACATTGTAGTTTTTTATTCGGGTAAAAATATTGGTCATTTCGTTGAGTTCATGGTAGTGCGTAGCAAATAAAGTCTTTGCCTTTGCAGGGTGCTCATGCAAGTATTCCGATATCGCCCACGCAATTGAAATCCCATCATAAGTACTGGTGCCGCGTCCGATTTCATCCAAAAGAACCAAACTGCGCTCCGATAGATTGTTCAAAATGGAGGCCGTTTCGTTCATCTCTACCATAAACGTGGATTCGCCCATGGAAATATTGTCGCTGGCACCTACCCGGGTAAAAATTTTGTCCACAACTCCCAGAGTAGCCTCAGTGGCAGGAACAAAACTTCCCATTTGTGCCAATAACACAATGAGTGCTGTTTGCCTCAACAGGGCAGATTTACCGCTCATATTTGGGCCAGTGATCATAATTATCTGCTGTTCCTCACGATTTAAGTGCACATCGTTGGTCACGTACGCATCTCCAATAGGCAGTTGTTTTTCAATAACGGGGTGGCGCCCTTCCTTAATATCGATGGTTGTAGAATCGTTTACCGAAGGAGCTACATAATTGTTCTCCTTGGCCAATTGCGTAAATCCACATAAACAATCAAGTTCGGCAATTAGTTGGGCATTGTGCTGTACTGGTGCAATATACTCCTGCATATAAACCAACAATTGTTCAAAAAGTTGTTGTTCCAATTGGTAAATACGTTCCTCGGCCCCTAATATTTTAGATTCATATTCTTTAAGCTCTTCCGTAATATAGCGTTCGGCATTCACCAAAGTCTGTTTTCGAACCCAACTTTCCGGAACCTTGTCCCTGTGGGTATTTCTAACCTCTATATAGTAACCAAACACATTGTTCGAAGCTATTTTTAAGGATGTAATACCTGTTTCCTTAGTTTCGCGCTCCAGCATTTTATCCAGATAATCCTTGCTCGAAAAGGCAAGGCCGCGCAGCTCGTCCAATTCTTCGGAATAACCTTGGGCTATGGTACCGCCCTTGGCAATGTTTACAGGAGCTTCCTCGTTGAGCACGGTTTTTATTTTTGAGCGGAGTCCTTCACAATGGTTCAATTGCTCCCCGATACGCTTTAAGGAATCGTTAGTGCTATTTTCCGATAATTGTTTTATGGGAACTATGGCTTCCAGCGAATTTTTAAGTTGGACTACCTCTTTTGGGTTGATTTTTCCAGTGGCCAATTTGGAAATCAATCGTTCCAAATCCCCCATTTGTTTTATGTATCCCTGAATCCGGTTCAGTGTATCGTCCTCATCCTTTAAATAGGCGATGACCTGATGCCTTTGTTGAATCCTATCAACATTTTTTAACGGCAAGGCCAACCATCTTTTCAGAAGTCGTCCGCCCATGGGCGAAATGGTCTTGTCGATAATATCCAACAAGGTAACCGCATTTTGGTGAGAAGAGTGGTAGAGCTCCAAGTTTCTGATGGTAAAACGATCCATCCACACATATTCCTCTTCTGCAATACGCTGTATTTTGCTGATATGTTGAAGTCGGCTATGTTGTGTTTCTGACAAATAATGCAATACCGCGCCAGAAGCTATAATGCCGTGGATTAAGTGGTCAATGCCGAAACCCTTTAGGGTTTTTGTGCCAAAATGATTGTTTAAGCTCTCTTGGGCATAATCCTCCTGAAAAATCCAATCCTCCAAAAAGAAACTGTGCCAATGGTTGCCAAAGCATTCTTTAAACTCTTTTTTGTGTTTTTTTGAAACCAGTATTTCGTTTGGTGAAAAATTCTGCAGCAATTTATCCACCTGTTCAACCGACCCTTCGGAGGTCAGATACTCCCCTGTGGAAATATCCAAAAAGGAAACGCCCAATTTTGTCCGGCCAAAATGGATGGCACACAAAAAGTTATTGCTCTTGGCAGATAGGATATCATCATTTAGGGCTACACCGGGAGTTACAAGTTCCGTTACTCCACGTTTTACAATGCTTTTGGTCTGTTTGGGGTCTTCTAATTGGTCGCAAATCGCCACACGTTGCCCGGCTTTTACCAATTTGGGTAAATAAGTGTTCAACGAATGGTGTGGAAATCCGGCCAGTTCGGTTTTGTCCCCTCCATTGTTTCTATGTGTTAGGATAATGCCCAATATTTTGGCGGTCTTGACCGCATCCTCTCCAAAAGTTTCGTAAAAATCCCCAACACGGAACAGCAACAATGCATCAGGATGCTTTGTCTTAATGGTATTGTACTGTTGCATTAAAGGGGTGACCTTCTTTGTTTTTTTCTTGGCTGCCAAAGCGATTTAATTCTGTTACTTTTGCCCAAAAGCGGGATAAAAACGAATATATTGTTTTCATCGCCCATCAAAAATTTTTGTTGATATTTTCATCCCAATGTTTAAAAAATGAACAGAAAACTGGAAAATAGCGAGTTGGACCGATTGGATGTGGACAGTTTTAAGGTAGCGGAAAAGTCGCCCATTATCATTATTTTGGACAATATCCGTAGTTTGAACAATATCGGTTCGGTATTCCGTACAGCCGATGCTTTTTTAATTAAAAAAATCTATCTCTGTGGAATTACCGCTACCCCTCCGCACAAGGATATTCGGAAAACGGCATTGGGTGCTACCGAGAGTGTTGACTGGGAATACAGAAAAGATACGTTGGAACTGGTTCGGGAGCTACAGCAAAAGGGAGTGCAAATAGCTGCTGTGGAGCAGGCGGAAAATGCCAGAATGCTAAATGATTTCCAGGCTGAACAAGGAAAAGTAATTGCCTTGATCTTTGGAAACGAAGTCAAAGGGGTATCACAAGAAGTGGTGAGTGCGAGCGATGTGGTTTTGGAAATACCTCAGTTTGGTACCAAGCATTCGTTAAATATTTCCGTAAGCACGGGGATTACCATCTGGGATATTTGGTCCAAACAAAATAGGCCAAAATAAAAGGCCCTGAAAAACAGGGCCATATATAAATCTGAGTTAGTTAGTTTCTCGGATTGAGGTTGCTAATAAAATAAAACCATTCGTTATATCCAAACATTTTCCAAAAATTCTCTTAAATCTTTGTTGAAAGTATATTGTCCTCCAATCTTTCTAAAATAAATTCATAATCGTTCGGATTGTGGATAAAATCCAGTTCGCCCATATCCACGATTACACTGTTCTGGCTCGGATGACTTTTAATAAAGTCCAAATAGCCTCTATTGATTTTTTCTAGATAAGTGGGGTCGATATTTTGTTCGTAATCGCGTCCTCTTTTTTTGATATTGGCCAATAACCGTTCGGTATTTTGGTGTAGGTAGAGGTAAATTTCCGGTTTTTTTACTTCCTTGTACATAAAGCTAAAAACCTTTCGGTATAGATTGTATTCTTCTTTTTGTAAGGTTACTTTGGCAAAAATCAACGACTTGAATATATCATAATCACTCACCATAAAATTTTTGAACAGGTCAAATTGGGAGGTGTCGTCCATAAATTGCTGGTACCTGTCAGCCAAAAAGGACATTTCCAAAGGAAAGGCATAACGGGATTGATCCTCATAAAACTTTGGGAGGAAAGGGTTGTCGGCAAAACGTTCCAAAACCAACTTGGCATTAAAATCATCGGAAATCATTTTGGATAGGGTGGTTTTGCCGGCCCCAATGTTTCCTTCAATGGCTATTAATTGAAGTTGGGAAAAAAGTCCGGCCCTATCCTTAAAAAGTTTGTGCTTGGTTTTGGTGAGCTCACTTAAGTCCCGGCACTCCTGTAAAAGATTGCGGGTATCCTTTTGTAGAACTGGATGATAGAATTGGGGGGCAATATCGCTCAGAGGTTTTAAAACAAACTTTCTATGCTGCATTTGCGGGTGTGGAATCACCAGCTCATCATTATTAATGGTTTCGGTACCGTAGTAAACAATATCGATATCCAAAGTTCTAGAACTATATCCAGTACTTGTCCGCTTTCTTCCAAAATCCTCTTCGATCTGCAAAAGGGTGTCCAATAGTTCTTTTGGCCCCATCGAAGTCAGTAGTGACACAACAATGTTATAAAAATCACCGCCCTCGAATCCCACCGCTGGATTTTCGTAAACCGAAGAAATGTCCAAGACCTTGCCAGCTTTTCGCTGAATGTGGAAAATGGCTTTTTGAAGGGTAGCGAGACGATTGCCTATATTGCTTCCCAGTGAAAGATATACCTTTTGTTTTCTGTTCATGATTGAAGAAACAAAGTAAACAAAACATTACTACAATGGTTATATTTGAAGTGTATTAAATTTTATTGAATGAAGTTTTTAAGAAACCTGCTTGCTTCCATTTTGGGAAGTTTGGTGGCATTTATGATCGTGGTCGGCATGTTCTTTATTTTTATGGCGCTTGTCGGCAGTGCAGAGGATAGTGTTGTGGTCAAAAAAGGTTCCGTGTTGGAAATCAGTTTTGTGGCTCCTGTTTTGGATTATACAGGAAAGGATGAAACAGACCCATTTGCTTCGTTATGGACAGAGGAATTTGGTTTGGATGAGATCCTTCATGCTATAAAAGTGGCCAAGAATGACGATAATATAGAAGGAATAAGTTTAACCACCGGTTTTTTGCAAGCTGGAATGGCACAGACCCGAGAAATAAGAAAAGCGCTCATCGATTTTAAATCGGACGGAAAATTTGTAATGGCACATGCGGATGTGTATGCCCAACGCGATTACTATCTGGCCAGTGTGGCAGATGAAGTGTACCTAAACCCGGTCGGGGTGGTAGATTTTAAAGGATTATCTACGGAGGTGCTGTTCTATAAAAAACTGCAGGAAAAATCAGGGATTAAAATGGAAGTGATCCGCCACGGCAAGTATAAAAGCGCGGTTGAACCGTTTCTTTCCGACACCATGAGCGAGGAAAACCGCACCCAGATCAAAGAGTTGATTACTTCTATCTGGAGTATTATGGTGGACGATATTTCGGCTTCCAGAAACCTAACCCCCGAAAACTTGAATCTGATAGCCGATACCCTTGGTGGAAGAACTCCAGAATATGCTGTTGCTTCAGGGCTTTTAGATGGGGCGTTGCACTACGACGAATATGAAGATCTGCTCAAGGAGAAAATTGGTGTTGCTGAAAGCGATGAGGTCGAGTTTGTAGGACTCAGAGACTATATTCAAAAATCAAACAAAAAAAGGTTGAGGACGGGCTCGGATAAAATAGCCGTAATCTATGCGCAGGGCGAAATTCTTGGTGGAGAAGGAGGAAGGGATTATATAGGTCAAGACCTTATTGTGGGTGCTTTGAACAAAGCGGTGGACAACCTAAGTGTAAAAGCTATTGTGTTACGAGTGGATTCGCCTGGGGGCAGTGCATTAGTGTCCGATATTATTTGGAGAGAAATGCAATTGGCCAAACAAGAAAAACCTGTGGTAGTTTCCTTTGGAAACGTTGCCGCATCGGGAGGATATTATATTGGGGTAGGTGGGGACAAGATTTTTGCCGAACCCACTACCATTACAGGGTCTATCGGCGTTTTTGGAACCATTCCCAATATGCACGAATTGGCCAACAATATAGGAGTGAACGCAGAACAGGTCGGAACCAATACAAATTCTGTGGATTATTCGTTTTTTGAACCAATGTCGGATACGTTCCGTAATGTAATGCAGGAAAGCATCGAGGAAACCTACCAAACCTTTTTGAACCGTGTATCCGAAGGAAGGAATATGCCAGTGGAAAAGGTGGACGAAGTGGCCCAAGGCAGGGTTTGGAGTGGAGTGGATGCCAAAGCATTAGGTTTGGTGGACGAACTTGGCGATTTGGACGATGCCATTACCGCAGCGGCCGAAATGGCCGGGTTAAATGATTATGGTGTGCGGAAATATCCAAAATATAAATCCGGATTCGAGCAGTTTATGGAAGATTATGGCGCTGTAAAAACCAAGATCGGGGAGTCCATCATACAAGAAGAAATTGGAACAGAAGCCTATCAGATTTTGAAGGAATTCAAGGAATTCTCCAAACAAGAAGGCATTCAGGCAAAAATGCCGTTCAGATTAAACATCAAATAGATTTAAAGGAGCTGACCCAACAAGGAATTTTAAGATTATATGACACAAAAAGACAAGAAGAAGGCATTTTCCATATATCTGTATTTAGGGGCCATGTTCATTACTTCTTTGGTGGTGTCCAATCTTATCTTTCAAAAGTTTTTTTCGTGGAGTCCTTTCGGGAACATCACCGTTTTCGGCGCTCCGCTTTTTGAGCTTTCAGTGGGTATTTTGCCCTATCCGATTACTTTTTTGATCACAGACCTTATTTCTGAGATTTATGGACAGAAAAAGGCCAATCAAGTGGTTACCGCAGGGATTTTTGCCTCGATTTTCTCTATGGCGATAATTCTAGTGGCCAATTACTCCAATGCAATTTCCAGCTCACCGGTGGACGATGCCACATTTACCACTGTTTTTGGATTGTCGCCATTGGGGGTATTGGCCTCCATGCTGGCCTATTTGGGCGCACAGTATATCGATATTACCATTTATCACTTTTGGAAGCGGATGACCAAGGGCAAAATGTTATGGCTCAGGAACAACTTCTCTACTTTTTCGTCCCAATTTATAGACACATTTACCGTGGTGGGGCTTCTGTGCATTTTTGGTGTACTACCTTGGGACAAATTCTATGGATTGCTTATTAGCGGGGTAATTTTTAAAATGATGATTGCACTTCTCGACACCCCTTTGCTCTATTTTTTCGTATATCTGATGAGAAAAAGATTTAACTTAAAAATAGGAGAGGAAATTTCTTTGGATTGATGCTTCTCCTTTAATTTGTTGTAAAACACCCAAGTATGAAGAAAAAAGTCCTGAAAATTACTGGAATAACCCTACTGATCCTACTCGCAATTATTATTGCCGTTCCATTGTTTCTTCAAGGTAAAATTGAAGATATCATCAAAACAAAAGTCAACAACAGCATCAATGCCACGTTGGATTTTGAGGAAGCCGATTTGAGCCTCCTCAAGAGTTTTCCATATGCCAATGTTGGACTAACCAATCTGGCCTTAGTGAACAAGGCTCCCTTTGATGGGGATACGTTGTTTGCATCTTCCGAGATCGAACTATCCATGTCCATTAAAGAATTGTTCAAGTCGGCAGATGAACCGATCGTTATCAAAACTTTGAATATCGATGGTGCCAAGTTGCATATCAAAACTGACAAAGAAGGGAATGCGAATTACGATATTGCTAAAGAAAGTGATGCCCCAACTTCGTCTACAACAGAAGATTCCGATAGCAGTTTTAGATTGAACATGGACTCCTATGCCATTACCGATACCGATATTATTTATGAGGATATGTCTAGTGGAATGCTTTTGGCAATCAATGAGATGAACCATTCTGGCACAGGTGATCTTTCCTTGGAAAAATCGGAATTAAAGACCCTTACCGATGCCTTGGTGTCTTTTGAAATGGATAGCACAAAATATCTAAATAAGAACAAGATTAATCTTGATGCGCTTATCGGGATAGATTTGAGCGAAAACAAGTACACTTTTTTGGAAAACAAGGCCCTGATAAACCAATTGCCATTGGTTTTTGATGGATTTGTGAAAGTAAACGAGGAGAATCAAGAAGTGGATATTACCTTTAAAACACCCTCGTCCGACTTTAAAAACTTTTTAGCGGTAATTCCTGAAGCCTACGCAGGCAATATTGAAAATGTGCAGACGACTGGAAACTTTGAGGTGAAAGGAGAGTTTAAAGGTGTGGTAGATGAGGAACATATTCCAAGCTTCAAAATAGCAATCAATTCGGATAATGCATCTTTCAAGTTCCCGGATTTGCCCAAATCGGTTCGCAATGTGTACATAGATACAGAGATCAACAACGAAACCGGTATTACCGAAGATACCTATATCAATATCAACAAGCTTTCTTTTGCTATAGATGAAGACAAGTTTAATCTAATTGCCAATATCAAGGATTTGATGGGCAATACCAAGGTAAGTGCGGATATGGATGGCAGGATCAATTTGGCTAAAATTTCCCAAGCCTATCCGGTGCCCGAAGATTTTAACCTTAAAGGAGTATTAAATGCCGATATTACCACTTCGTTCGATATGGCTTCGTTGGAGAAAAAACAATACCAGAATACCAAAACAAACGGTAAGGCATCGGTTACAGGTTTTGAATATACTTCGGAGGAACTCAAGAATCCCGTAGCTATTAACAAGGCCGCCGTAACCTTTAATCCCAATACGGTTACATTGGATTCTTTTGAAGGAAAAACAGGAAGCACGGATTTTGCCGCCAAAGGGACATTGACCAATTTGCTGGGCTTTATGTTCAACAATGAAAATATAGAAGGTCGATTTTCCTTGAATTCGAACCAATTTGCCCTGAACGATTTTATGGTAGAGGAGACCAAGGAAGAAACCCAAACGGAGGAAACCGCAACTACAGGGGAAGAACGTATCAAAATACCATCTTTTTTGGATTGCACCATAGATGCCACTGCCAATACCGTGGTTTACGATAACCTTAATTTAAAAAATGTAAAAGGAACCTTGGTAATCAAGGATGAAACGGCTACAGTGAACAATCTTACTTCGGATTTGTTCGGGGGTACTTTGGGAATGTCAGGAGCGGTATCCACCAAACAAGAGAGATCTACATTCGATGTAAACCTTGGTATGAGCAATTTCAATATTGGCGAATCCTTTGCTGGATTGGAACTGTTTAAGGTGTTGACGCCTTTGGCGAGCGCACTAACGGGAAAACTCAATTCGGATATCAAGATCTCGGGTAACCTTAAAGAGGATTTTACGCCCAATTTGGCCACGATTTCTGGCAACCTGCTTGCAGAGCTGCTTTCTCCTAAATTGGATGCGCAAAAAGCCCCTTTAGTATCTTCTTTAGATAGCAAGCTTAGTTTTCTGGATACCAAAGAAATCAATTTGGATGGGCTTAAAACCGCATTGAGCTTTGAGAACGGAGCTGTAAAGGTGAAGCCCTTTACCTTAAAATACAAGGATATCGATATTAATGTTGATGGCAACCACACTTTTGATAGGCAAATGCAATACAAGGCCACTTTGGACGTGCCCGCAAAATATTTGGGTGCCGAGGTGAACAAACTGATTGCCCAAATGAACGATCAAAGTCTGGGCGAGGTAACTATTCCTGTCACGGCCAACATTGGCGGAAACTTCACAAATCCCTCGGTAAGCACCGATTTAACTTCTGGCGTAAAAACACTGACCTCGAAACTGGTCGAGATGCAAAAACAGAAATTGGTGAACCAAGGAAAGGACAAAGCAAAAGATTTATTGTCGGATGTATTTAAAAAGAATGAATCCGATACCACAGCTACCAAATCCGATGGGGTTAAGGAAGCTATTGGAAATATATTGGGCGGTAAAAAGGAAGTTTCAACAGATACGACACAGACTGAAAAAAAGGACGAGGTTAAGGATGCGGCCAAATCCATTTTGGGCGGATTGCTCAGCAAAAAGAAAAAGGATAGTGTAAATTAGAACAAGGGGCGGTTTTACCGCCCCTAATTTTTTATTTCTCTATCTCCTTATCAAGGAGCAATAAAATATCGTCCAGATGTTTCATTAAGGGATCATAATGCTCGGTCTCTGTTGATAAACTTGTAATAATAAAGAGAAGGATATTGTTTTCAAAAGCAATGGAATTTAAGGCGGACAGGTTGCTGATCGATTCCTTTTCTTTGCGTATGCCCAATTGGGAGGACATTCCGGTGTTGTCCAATACTGTTCTAATGCTATACCCCTGCATTCTAAACCAATCCACATTATTGATCCTTTGTTCTGCAAGAGACTTTTCTTGATTGGCGATATCATCCATGGTCGCTATCCAATTGGTCAGTCTTATGCGTAAAGAGTCGTTGGAGACATCCTTTAGGCTGCCGGAATTGATCATTTCGTTCAACAGCGAATTGTTCGGGTTAAAGAAAATATCAAAAGCAAAAGCATCCACGAAAAGTTGTGACATTAGCTTTTCGGATGGAGTTTCTTCCGTATCCATTAAATGAACAATGCTTTTTGCAGCCTCATAACTTACCTTATTTACCCGTATAAGTTCCTCCAGCTTGATTTTACTGGTCTCAAATTCATCTTTTAGGCCAAGTAGATAGGCTTGCTCTTTTTTATTTTTTATACTGTCCTCATTGGTATTGTTAATGGCCAGGGCTATCAATATTCCGATAACCACCAAAATAATTTCTCCAATGGCGTACAGCAAATAACTACTGACTTTTTTCTCGACAATCAATCTCTTTCTGATTTTTCTAAAAAACTTGAGCATGCTACTTTTTTTTATTTTTCTCGAGCTTCTTGTAAATCCATTCGATCAAAAAACAGATTGTAATAATAGAAATAGCTACTATTACTCCCATTTTGTTTGTTCCAAACTGTTGTTGTAGCAGTACGCCCATGGCAACAATGCATAGCAAAAATCCAACTAGCGGAATTGTTTTTATACTGCCAGTAGTTTTGGATAGCTTAAATCCAACATAGTTTACCATGGCAAAAACCAAAAGAAAGCCTACACTTCCCGCAGTCGAAATGCTTTCCAGTTTTAAAGTGTTGGTCAATATAATGGTAAGAACGGCTGTGATGAGTAGTCCTATTGGTTGATTCCATAGTTTAAAGGTAAACTGATGGGGAAGCTCGTCCTCCTCGGCTATTTTATAGCTTACCCTACTACCCCCATAAATTGAGGCATTGATTGCAGAAAAAGTGGAGATAAGTGCGGCTATGGTAATAATGGTGAAACCAGTTTTGCCAAGCATAGGTTTGGCTGCTTCGGCCAAAACATAATCCTCGGCCGTTTTTATTTTATTAAAAGGTAGGGAGCCTACGGTGACCACTGCAATGATTATGTAAAGCAAAACCACAAATAGGATAGAAATATAATATGCCCGGGGAATATTCTTCTCAGGATTTTCAATATCGGGAGCTGAATTGGCAATGAGCTCAAAACCTTCATAAGCAACAAAAATGACCATGCCACCGGTTAAAAGCTGTATGGGGGGCTCCCAATTTTCTGGGGATAATTGCTCCAAGTTTGGATTGCCCATCAAGCCATATAGTCCAAAGCCGATAAAAGAAATCAGGATAATCAATTTTATGATCACAGCATAGGATTCTATCATCCCTACCACCATAACACTGTAATAATTGATTATTGAAGCCAATACAATAATACCGGTTGCATATATATGAAAGTCCAGTTCTGTTCCACTTAAAGGAAGGAGGTTAGGGGCATAAGAACCAAAAGCAGATGCGTATAGGGATAGCATGATGATATAACTTACCCAAAGCAAGTTGTTAATGCCTCCGCTAAATATGGTTTCTCCAAAACCTTGGTTGATAAATTTGACGGTACCTCCACGATCGGGATAGGTCTTGGATAGTTTTACGTAACTATAGGATGTAATAAGGGCCAAGATGCCAGCAAAAAGAAAGGCCAATGGAGTTCCTCCTTTTGATAGTGCAACGGCAAGACCCAGAACCGCAAAAATTCCACCACCGACCATACCGCCGATTCCTATGGAGATTGCTTCGGTAAGTTTGATTTTTTGGCTCATAAATTTTTGTGTTGACGGTTAGAATCTTAAATATTAATGTCAGCCAATATTTATTCCAACATAATATCCTTCGCTTCCCCTAACATTGAACACTGTGTTGTCCCCAAAAATCAGGTACTGTCCTTTGATGCCTTTTAAAACGCCTTTGTAGCTTGGGGTTTTGTCCAAATTGAGGCTTTTTACTTTTTCTGGATATTGTTGTACTGGAAATTTCAAAAGTGTTTCTTGCTGATCGTCCAGGAAATAATCGATGGTCTCTTCGGGGATACTGGACTTTAACTTATTGCGCCATTCCACCAGATCCACATCTTCAATATCATTTTTTAGCATTTTTTGCCAGCTTGTCTTGTCGCTGACATGTTCTTTAAGGGCCACCTCGGTAATACCGGCCAAATATCGGTTGGGCACTTCCATAATTTCAATGGCTTCGTGGGCTCCTTGATCTATCCACCGCGTTGGCACTTGGGATTTTCGGGTAACGCCCACTTTTACATTGCTGGAGTTGGCCAAATAAACGATATGGGGCTGTAACTGCATTTTCTTTTCAAACTCAAGGTCGCGGTCCTCTTTGTCCAAATGGGCAGTGCTTAGTTCAGGTTTCATGATCCAATCTCCGGCAAGGGGGGTTTCAAAAAAACAGGACTTGCAAAAACCTTGTCGGTAAATAGGAAGGTCCTTGCCACAGTTCAAACATTGAAATTTGATAAAATCAATTTGAACCTCTTTGCCCAAAGCCTGGTTCATATTGATAAAATCGTTTTCAAAAACCAAAAAATATTGGATGGGATCTCCAATCTCGGTCTTCATTTTTCTTAGGGCTCCTTCGTATAGCATTTTTAGATTGAATGTATTTGACTTATTTGAAAATGAGTGTTAGAAAGGCTATTTTAGCTGTTGCAGCAACCTAACTTTCTTGGTTAAAGATACCTAAAATGGCAATACCATTATTCAACTCCATCGCTTCTTGGTTATTACGCAAACGTTACCATCAAATTGAACTTTTTTTAAAATACCCTTTGGATGTTCAGGATGAGGTTTTGCGAAAGCTTTTGGATTTTTCCAAGGATACTATGATCGGTAAGCAATATGGGTATCAGGATTTGCCAAAATATGAAGAATTTCGCAATAGGGTGCCTATTGTAACCTACGAGGATATTGCACCGATGATCGAGCGCACCCGCAGAGGCGAGCAAAACCTTTTTTGGCCCACTTCTATAAAGTGGTTTGCCAAGAGCAGTGGTACCACCAATGCCAAAAGCAAGTTTATTCCAGTAAGCGGAGAGGCCCTGGAGGATTGTCATTATAAATCCAGTAAAGATCTCTTGTGTCTTTATTTAAATAACAATGAAAACTCGCAGTTGTTTACCGGTAAGAGTCTTCGATTGGGCGGCAGTAAGGAACTGTATGAGGACAATGGTACTTTTTTTGGAGACCTGTCCGCTATTTTAATTGATAATATGCCACTTTGGGCAGAGTATAGTAGCACTCCCAGCAATAAAGTCTCGCTCATGACCGAATGGGAGTCCAAGTTAGAGGCCATAATCGAGGAAAGCATTAGAGAGAATGTGACCAGTTTGGCAGGTGTGCCATCTTGGATGTTGGTGTTGCTCAATCAGGTTTTGGAAAAAACGGGGAAGAACCATTTGTTCGAGGTTTGGGAAAACTTGGAGGTGTATTTTCACGGAGGTGTAAGTTTTACCCCGTACAAGAATCAGTACAAGAACTTATTGCCCCGTAAAAAATTCAACTATTATGAAACCTACAATGCATCTGAAGGGTTTTTTGGGATTCAAGATCAGAACAGTTCGGATGAGTTGTTGTTGATGCTGGACTACGGAATTTTTTACGAGTTTATTCCTATGGATGCTTATGGGGAGGGGGACAAGGCCATTCCGCTCTGGGAAGTGGAGACAGGAGTAAATTACGCAATGGTAATTACCACCAATGCAGGCCTATGGCGCTATAAAATTGGAGATACAATTCGGTTTACTAGCAAAGACCCCTATCGAATCAAGATTACTGGAAGAACAAAGCACCATATTAATGTTTTTGGTGAAGAATTGATTATTGAAAATGCTGAAGAAGCCTTAAAGCAAGTCTGTTTAAAAACCGATGCGGAAATTATGGATTATACCGCGGCACCTATTTTTATGGCAGGTAAAGAAAAGGGGGCGCACGAATGGATCATCGAGTTTAGAAAATCTCCAAAGGATATCGCCTACTTTACCGAAATGTTGGACAATGCATTAAAATCCCTTAATTCGGATTACGAGGCCAAAAGGTACAATAACATAACCTTGAATATGCCACAGGTACATGTGGCCAAAGAGAATCTGTTTCATCAATGGCTTAAATCCAAAAACAAATTGGGAGGGCAACATAAAATCCCAAGACTATCCAACGATCGCGATTGTATTGAAGAATTACTTCAAATGAATAGGGGATAACACCGGTTATCCTAAAAGTCGGGTACTTATCGAAAGTTTACGAAAACGTTTTCGTAGATTATTTCCATTCAACGTAAAAACTTTTCTTTTGAACAAATAAAAGAGGATTTGCTTCGTTAATTACAGAAATTCCCCCCATCAAATCTTTTTATAAACACTAAACCATTAAAGTCATGGCAGAAAAGCTTGTTGTAATTTCAGATAAGTGGGGCGCAAAAAAAGGACTTTGGATCGCATCGTACTTTGGCTACCTACAGCAATATTATGATATAGTATTCCACGATTGTCAGCAATTGGGAAATGTTGAAGTCTCCATTTGCTCGGAGGAGAATATAGATAATGCCTTTAATGAATATGGGATAGATAGAGCAGTATCCAATTTGATACGAAAAGAAACGGAAAAAGCTCATTATTTGGCATTTGGCACGGGTGCCACCGTAGCTTATAAGGCTGCTTTGCAAGGTTTGTCCGCTAAATCCATAACCGCAATTTCGGCCATAGGGGTCGAAATGGAAAATCAACTTGCCCCAACAGATGTGCAATTGATCTATGGGGAATATGACAAATTAAAACCAGGATTAAGCTGGGCCAGCAGTGTAGGGGCCAATTTTAAAATTGTTCCAAATTTTGGACATACCCTTTACTCTGATGAAAAAATTATCTCCGAAGTAAGCTTGACGCTATTGGAGAACATTACAAAAAAAGCGGTCTAGGAGACCGCTTTTAATTTTTTGACTGTTTCGTAGGACAGTTTTTTCTCTGCATATCCCTTTGTTACCTTAAACTCTGTTTCATCGCTACTTGGTAAGGTGAACATGGCATCGGTAAATATAGCTTCGCACAAGGAGCGTAAACCTCTGGCACCAAGTTTATACTCAACTGCTTTTTCTACAATGTAATCCAATGCTTGGTCGGTAATGGAGAATTTAATGTCGTCCATGGCGAACAGTTTTTCGTACTGTTTTATGATGGCATTTTTTGGTTCCGTTAAGATGGCACGCAAGGTTTTTGCATCCAAAGGATTCATATGTGTCAGTACAGGAAGTCTTCCTATAATTTCTGGAATAAGTCCGAACTCCTTTAAATCTTTTGGTATGATATATTGGAGTATGTTTTCTTGATCCAGATTTTCTTCAGCTTTGGACGCACTGTACCCAACTGCTTGCATGTTCAATCGCTTGGTGATGATACGTTCGATACCATCAAAAGCGCCACCGGCCACAAATAGGATATTCTCGGTATTTACCTCGATAAATTTTTGATCCGGATGTTTGCGTCCACCTTTAGGTGGAACGTTAACGGTTGTGCCTTCCAATAGCTTTAGGAGTCCTTGCTGTACTCCCTCGCCCGATACGTCTCGGGTAATGGAAGGGTTGTCGCTTTTACGGGCAATCTTGTCTATTTCATCAATAAACACAATACCGCGCTCTGCTTTTTCCAAGTTATAATCGGCAGCCTGTAGCAAACGGGTCAAAATGCTTTCTACATCTTCGCCCACATAACCGGCTTCCGTTAAAACTGTTGCATCTACAATGGCAAGTGGAACGTTGAGCATTTTAGCAATGGTCTTGGCGATAAGGGTCTTACCTGTACCTGTTTGCCCTACCATTATAATGTTGCTCTTTTGGATTTCGATATCCTCGTCCTTGCCCTTGGGCTGCAATAATCTTTTATAGTGGTTATAGACCGCAACGGACATTACTTTTTTGGTGCGTTCTTGTCCGATTACAAAAGTATCCAAGAAATCGTGGATTTCCATAGGTTTCTTTAAAACCAATTCTGAGGATAGGTCCTGATTTTTAGTTTGTTTGGACTCTTCGGCTACAATACTATGGGCCTGTTCTATACATCTATCGCAAATGTGCGCATCCAGACCGGCGATCAATAAATTGGTTTCCGGCTTTTTTCTGCCACAAAAAGAACATTCCAAATTTTCCTTTGCCATAAAATCTTATTCTTCAACCATCAATAACGCAAAAAAAATGGATTTGTTCTGCGCTAACTGGTTGTTTTGTGATCCATTGGAGGATTTTATTTTTCTCTTACTAATATTTCATCAATCATGCCGTACTCCTTTGCCTCTGGTGCTTTCATCCAGAAATCACGGTCGCTGTCTTCATAAACTTTGTCGAAACTCTGACCTGAGTGCTTTGAGATTATCTCATACAACTCGTCTTTGATCTTCAATACTTCTTGGGCTGCAATCTCAATGTCGCTGGCCTGTCCTTGGGCTCCGGATAACGGTTGGTGGATCATAACTCTGGAGTGGGGCAATCCACTTCGTTTGCCTTCTTGACCAGCACATAGCAAAACAGCTGCCATAGACGCTGCAATACCTGTACAAATGGTAGCTACATCGGGTTTAATGAATTGCATGGTGTCGTAAATGCCAAGACCGGCATATACGCTTCCTCCCGGAGAGTTGATATAGATCTGAATATCTTTGGAAGCATCTGCACTTTCCAAGAACAGCAGTTGCGCTTGGATAATATTGGCCACCTGATCATTGATCCCGGTTCCCATAAAAATAATCCTATCCATCATCAGTCTGGAGAAAACGTCCATGGCAACAGCGTTCAATTGCCTTTCTTCAATAATGTTCGGGGTCATGTTCATGGGGTACATGGTACTCATGATCTGATCATAGTACATGCTATTGATACCATGGTGCTGGGTAGCATATTTTTTGAATTCTTTTCCGTAATCCATAGGATTCTACTCGATTTTTTTTAAAAAAAAGGTGCCGAAAAATTGGCTTTTCGGCACCGTAAAGATACTTAAATTTCTTTTAGTGAAATCTTAGCTGTATGCTTCCTTGATGAAATCCTCATAGGATACCTCCTTAACCTTAAGGTTAGCTTTTTCCTTATAAAGGTCCAAAAGTTTTTGGCTCATCAATTGCTCGGACAATCTTTTTACTTCGTCCTGATTGCTCATTACTCTTGCGGCAACACTTTCCAATTCTTCTTCTTTTGGGTCCATGTGCCCATATTGTGCCATTTGGGACTTAATGAAGCCTTTGGCAAACTCCTTAAGTTCATCGAACTGAACCTGTAGATCGTTTTCTTGAATGATTTTGCCTTCAATCAATTGGTAACGAAGTCCTTTTTCGGATTTTTCGAACTCTTCATTGGCTTCATCCTCTGTTAATGGATTTTCTCCACTGATCTGAATCCACTTTTTAAGGAATTCGGACGGAAGTTCGAATTTAGTTTCGTCAATTAATTTTTCGGTGATGTCGTTCAAGAGTTTTTGATCGGCTTGCTGTTCAAACTGCTTTTCAGAATCTTCCTTGATCTTGTCCTTCAATTCTTTTTCGGAGCCCACTTTTCCTTCGCCGAACAACTTGTCAAAAAGTTCTTGGTCCAAAGCTGCTGGCTCTCTTTCGTTGATTTCTTCAATTGTGAACGTAACATCGGTTTTAAGGCCGTCTGCTTTATCGCCTGCAATGCCAAGGGCACTGGAAAGTAAATAATCTTCCTTGAAAAGACCTTTGGTGGCAAGGGTGACCGTATCGCCCACTTTTTTGCCTACTAGGGTATCAATGGCCTTTTTGGCTTTGATCTTGTCCATTTCGATAGTGGTCTTGTTTTCGATTTCCTCTTCTTGATTGACGAACGTGCCGCTAATCTCGTCTTTTTTGCCAACTTCCGACTTGGAAATAAGTTTTCCGTATTGTTTTTGAATACGTTCCACTTGTTCTTCGATCATTTTTTTATCGGCAACGATTTTGTACTGGGTTACGGCCTTTTTGGTCTTCAAGTTTACATCAAAGCTAGGAGCCAATCCCAACTCAAATTCAAAATCGAGATTGTCCTTGTCCCAATCAAAATTGTCTTGTTGTTTTGGGAGTGGATTTCCCAAAACATCCAATTTTTCTTCGGTAAGATATTTGTTCAGATTGTCTTGGAGTAGTTTGTTCACTTCATCCACCAAAACAGCTTTGCCGTACTGCTTTTTGATAAGTCCCATGGGAACTTGACCTTTTCTAAAACCAGGAATATTTGCCTGTTTTCTGTAATCCTTAAGGATTTTCTCTACTTTGTCTTGATAGTCTTCTTTGCTTATGGCAACCTTTACAACTGCATTAAGATCGTCAATCTGCTCTTTGGTTATATTCATTTCCTACCTAATTTGCTTTCTAAAAATGGGATGCAAAAGTAAGTCTTTTTTGAATTGTCGGCAAGTTTTTAAACTGTTGGTTTTCAAACAAAATGAATTCTATTGATCTTCTTTTAAAATAGAGTGCAAAATGGCTTGTAAAATTGCTAGAAGCAAACTAAAGATTACGGCCCACCAAAATCCGCTCACATAAAATCCATTTATCAGTTTTGCGGCCAATAAAATTATTATGGCATTGATGACCAAAAGGAAAAGCCCTAGGGTAAGAATGGTAATGGGCAAGGTGAAAATAACCAATATGGGTTTAACCAAGAAGTTGAGAATACTAAGTACAACGGCTACTAGGATTGCGGTGAGCATGGAGTCAACCCCAACACCGGGCAAAACATAGCTTAATATTACAACAGCAATTGCGTTCAGTAGTAGTCTAAGTATAAGTTTCATAAATTTTTGTATTGGGTTAGTAATAAAAAAGGCACCGAATTTCGGTGCCCTTAAGATAAGAAAATATTGTTTGTTTAATCAATATACAAACCAGTGTAATCCAATGGATTTACACCGGGAAGATTAGAACTATATTTGGCATTGATTGCCGCTATGAATGCATTCGCCACAATGGCATAACCTCTAGGTGCTGGATGGACACCATCCAAAGAGAACCCTCCGCCTGTAGCGAATGTAGCATCTACAATACTGCCGTCTGCTTGTTGGAAGCCATTAGCGTTCAATTCGCTCAATAATCCATTGGCATCAACAAAAGCTAGGTTGTAGGTGGCAGCCAAATCTTCGATAGTTTGGTTGTAAGCTGTTAAGGCAGTTTCAACTGCTACTTGCTCTTCAGGTGTCAACACCCATTCATCTCCGAGAGGAACAGCAACGCCATTAATGGAGGTTGGGTTATTCGGGTCGGCAAGAGTGCCGATAAATGTTCTGGAAGTAAGTACCATCAAATCTTCTTCGGTGGCTTGCCTCATGTTGATCAAAGCTGGGTTGAAGCCCGTTAAATCGGTCAAACTTTCGTCAATGATTACAACGGCGTTACCTTCGCCTGCTGAAAAAGAGATGGTTCTTTTTGCTAATTCGTCCTCCGTAATCAATCCCAATCCTTGAAGCTGAGCCAAGCCTGCGTTATAGGCTCCATAGGCTTCAATACTGTTTAAAAAGGCGGCGGTCGCTTCATCCAAAGGTACAGGATTGTGTGGTACCGTTGTGAAATAAGGGATGTCCGTTACGTTTGGTAAGTTGGCGATAGCGCCACCTGCTCCATTGGCCGTCATGGCCTGTAGCATAGCATCCAAAGATCCTGCAAAAACAATGGGATTGGTTATGTCGTTTCTGGAGTAAGTACTAGGGTTTAGATTGTTTTCTTGGTAAACACCTGTTCCGCCTCCCGTGGCATAAATTAAAATATCGTTTGCACCTGCCCAGAGTGTGAAAAACGTAGCGCCTTGTGCTGCTGCATCTCCAATTACGGTTGCGGATTCCGATGATGAAAATCGTGCAAAATATGGATTGGCCGTTCCCATGGCAACGCCGGTAACGCTTCCATAACCCGGAGCTAACAATTCATAGCTTTTGGCGCCGGGAACACCCATGTTGTTGTATGTTCCGGATAATTTAACGGCTACATCGGTAGAGCCTTGCCCTTCAACAGGTACAGGACTTGGGCTTGCGCCCAAGAAGGATAGTATAAGTCTGTTGCCGGCAACTACGTTTCCGCCAAGCGTCATGCCTCCTAAATTATCGGCCATAAAAGGAATCTCAAAATTCCCTCCGCCTGCCAAGGCAAAATTAGTGGCCAACATGTTGGGGAAAGATGCTGTTTGTCCGTCAATAAATAAAGCATTGTCCGAGAAGCCCGCGGTCAAGGAGTTGCCTATGGCTACGTAGTTGGAAAAATCTGCTGTTCCTGAAGTATATTCTACTGGAGTTGGGTCTGGTGTGTCGATCGGGGTGTCATCTTCACAAGCAATCAAGAATAAGCCTAGGAAAGGGAGTAAGGCATAAAACTTTTTCATATCAAAAAATCTGTTACAGTTAGTTTATGTTAATTGTTATGGTAACAACCAGAACTAACCAAATCTATATCAAATTTGTCATACAGACAATAAATTGAGCAAAAAAATTATGCATGCATAATAAATGTAGTGGAATTTTATGAATTCAAAAACGCGTAGCTTTTTTCGAAAAACTGTCTAGGGTTTTCTGCATGGAGCCAATGTCCAGCTTTGTTTATGGTTTGGATTTCTGTTATGGGGAAGTGTCTTTTTATTTCGTCGAAGTCGTTGGGCTGGATATATTCGGACCGATCTCCACGCAAGAAAAGGGTAGGGCCATCATAAACTGCGGAAGGAAATATATTTTCCCCAATTTCTTCCATGCGATTTTTGAGCACGTCGAAGTTGAAACGGAACCCTAGCTTTTCTTTTTCCACCCAATAGAGGTTTTTGAGCAAAAACTGTCGAATGCCCCTATCTTTTATGTGTTTGGCCAGTTCATCGTCGGCCTCACGACGATCCAAAATAATGCTGAAATCCAAATGAGAAAGCCCTTTAAAGATAAAGTCGTGGTGTGGGGGATAATATTTTGGTGCTATGTCGGCGACTATCAATTTGGTTACTTTTTCGGGATGGGATGTTGCCAATTGCATAGC
>JAAEZN010000011.1:0-3517 GCA_018222835.1 Algicola sp.
AGATATGATCAATCAACAGCCCAACAGGGAAAATTATACTAATGGCAACCTTCCCTTAGCTGTTTTGATTGAAGGCAATTTTACCTCTATGTACAAAAACAGGGTAAAGCCGGTCAAACTACAAAATACGATAGAGGAAGGTCCCGAAAACAAAATGATCGTAATCTCCGATGGAGATGTGATCAAAAATCAGTTAAGAAATGGCAGACCACTGGAATTGGGGTACGATAAATGGACCAATAGCTTCTATGGCAACAAGGAATTTTTGGTAAACAGCACAAATTACCTTTTGGACAATACCGGGCTTATTAACATTCGGAACAAGAAAGTCACCATTCCGTTGCTCGATGTTAAAAAGATTACGGAACAAAAAACCAAATGGCAACTTGTAAATATTGGATTACCAGTAATTTTAACCTTGGTGTTCGGACTGTTCTTCGGATATTATAGAAAGCGCAAATTTGCTGCGTAACTGTTAATAAAATTGTTTCTCTGCTTAATCCATTTGGGATATATTTGTTTTTATTGATTTTATAGGCCCTGGAACATGGGTAAATTGCCAAAAAGGCAGCCATACTAAAGTATTTCGTTGATGAAATTTATTGTATCGAGTACATATTTATTGAAACAGCTTCAGGTTTTGGGAGGAGTTATCAACAATAGCAACACCTTGCCCATCCTTGATAATTTTTTGTTCGATCTAAAGGAAAGTAAACTGACCGTTTCCGCATCCGACTTAGAAACTACCATGAGTACGGTTCTAGATGTGGATTCCGATTCCGAAGGTACCATTGCCGTTCCCGCACGATTACTTTTGGACACCCTAAAAACTTTCCCGGAGCAACCCTTAACATTTGTTGTTGAGGACAACAATACGGTAGAAATTAGCTCCAACCATGGTAAATATGCCTTGGCCTATGCCGATGGTGCCGAATTTCCAAAGGCAGTAGAGGTCTCCAACCCGAGCTCCACTACCCTATTGGGAGATATTTTGGCCACGGCGATCAACAAGACCATTTTTGCCGCAGGAAATGATGACCTTCGCCCGGTAATGAGCGGAGTATTCTTCCAGTTTTCTCCGGAAAACTTGACTTTTGTGGCCACCGATGCACATAAATTGGTGAAGTATCAACGGCAAGATGTAACGGCTTCGGAAGTAGCAGAATTTATTATGCCCAAAAAGCCTTTAACACTGTTGAAAGGCATTTTAGCAGGTTCAGAATCCGAAGTAACCATCGAATACAACGATAGCAATGCAAAGTTCTATTTTGACAATACCGAACTGGTCTGTCGATTAATTGATGGAAAATATCCGAACTACGAAGCGGTGATTCCAAAGGAAAACCCTAACAAACTTACTATAGCAAGGAATCAGTTCCTAAGCTCGGTAAGAAGGGTTTCCATCTTCTCGAACAAGACAACACACCAAATCCGGTTGAAGATTGCCGGAGCAGAGCTTAATATTTCGGCTGAAGATGTGGATTACAGCAACAAGGCCGAAGAAAGGCTTTCCTGCTCCTACCAGGGAGATGACATGCAAATTGGCTTCAACTCAAGGTTTTTACTGGAAATGCTGAACAATCTATCTTCCGACGAAGTATCCTTGGAAATGAGTTTGCCCAATAGAGCTGGCATCCTTACCCCGATCGATGGGTTGGACGAAGGAGAACATGTGACCATGTTGGTGATGCCGGTGATGTTGAATAGCTAAGCAAAATCCTACATAAAGCACTGATTTTTAATACAATACTCAGTTCAAATACTATTTAACGAATATTTTTCACGTTCATCGTTTAAACAAACGTAAGGTTAGCTATTTGCATACTTTTAACAAATTATAGAAATAAACCTTAAACTATTGATCATGAAAAAATTAACACTAGCTATTCTTGCGGTTTTCGCATTTACTTTTTTTGCTTGTGAGGTTGAACCCGCGGGTGAAGATATAGAAGGTATTGCTGGAAAAGGCAAAGTTAAAGAACCAAAAGACAGTAACGAAAGTGAGGAGTGCGTTGTAGATCTATTGCCTACTTTACCTGCACAGGTAAATGCATGTACTACTGCAAAAGGAGTGGATGCAAATAATGCATACTTTGATCTAACTGTTAACGACACCTTTCTTGCTGGAGACTATGCCTCTTGGTGTGTTGACCAAGACGCAACACTGGAAGCAAACCAATGTTTTACAGCCGACGTCTATTCAAGCTATGATGTATTGCCTGAAGGAGCATTTGAAAAACCTGAAAATTTTGATTTAGTCAACTGGTTGTACAATCAAAATTTAATTGGAACACCTAGTTCCGGTGGCGAACTTTTCACCTTTGGGGATTTCCAAAGAGCTATATGGTATCTTGTTGATGACAGCAATTGCCAACAATGTCTGTACTTAGGGGATTGGGATGATGACAGGTCTTTAGAACTTGTTGATTTGGCAATGAACAATGGTGAAGGTTATGAGCCAGGTGCTGGAGAAAAACTTATTATTATTTTGATTCCAACCGATGGCAAGCAAAGTGTTTTCATTCCATACGAACTAGAATGCGAACCTGAGCCGTCTTGCGAGACAGCTTTTGCACGTGGAACTGATGGGAACACTTGTTTTATTGGAGAAGGTTTTAACCGTTGGGGATGGAGCATTGGTCCATTAGCTGAAGGAACTCAAGAAAGCTACGATATTTATGCCGGTGCCGGTCAGTGTGACATAGACAAGGGAGAATTGGTCGGAACTGTAGATGTAAGTTATGTTGGTGGCGTTGTAACAGTAACCTACAACATTGATGATTCCTACACAGTTTCCGAAACACATACCTATGCTGGTAGCACTATGTTCCCTTATAAGGATGGAGAAGCAACAGTAGCTCCAGGTCAATATTACATTGAGGATAACCTAGAAGGATCTATTTATGTAATAGCCCATGCAGTAGTTTGTGATTAAAATTACCTGTTGGGTATTATAAATAAAGTAAAGGGGCCAGAAATATTCTGGCCCTTATTTTTTTATCGAAAACCAATAAATTATACCCATCTTCTGGTGAAAAACTTATAGATCATTGGTAAGGGATCAAGAATAGCATATTTAATAGCCGTGTTTTTCCAGATAAACCTAATTTTGAGCAAATTTTTGTAATCGGTTCTTATATATTTTACCAAGCCCTTTAAGTTAAAAAAACTGACTTCTTTGTATGGCTTTTGCAACTGGCTCCCTTTTAAGTGAGTCAATATGGAAAGGAGTGGAAAATTTACACCGGAAGCCAGCGATCCCACCAACGACCTCCAATATCTGGTATTGATTTCGATAATCTTATAGTCCTTGCTGTCCTCATCAAACCTTATATCAATACACGCAACGCCCGACCAACATAGAGACTTCATCAATGTGCTCGATATTTCAAGAATTTCATTGTTGTAAATAAACTCCTGACCTAACTGAGCACCAAAACGTTTGTCCCCCCACATTATTCCTTTTTGTATGGTATAATGTTGTATTTCTCCATTTAAACACAATACATTACAACAA
>JAAEZN010000011.1:3527-21934 GCA_018222835.1 Algicola sp.
CAATAATCCCAACCTTGAATGTACTCTTGGCCAATAAACTTGGTTTCAAGTCCAATTTTTTCACCATATAACCTATCCCAATCATTTTTATCATTGAGTAACTCCACCTCCAAACCACCTCCATAACCTTTTGTAGGCTTAACAATAATTGGGAAATCCATAAAATTTACAGGTGTATCTGTTTCGAGTCGATAAGTTTTGGGGCAACTTATACCAGCTCGGCTCATATGCTCGTACAATTTCCATTTATCGATTGCCGTATCAAAGTGTTGGATGGAAGCCCAATGCAGGAGCTTATCCTGACAAATGAGCAATTGTCGGTTTTGGATCAATGCTCTAATCCCAATTTCAAAAATGGGCATAATTACATCGATTTCTCTTTTTTCAACTTCTCTATTGATGTATCCAATCCAGTCTTCAACAGAACTCGGAGGGTAGTAAGAATAATTATCTATATATCTGGAGAACCGCATAGGGTTTTCCTGCTTGCTCGACATAACGGTAATTACCAAACAATTTGATTCTGATAAGCAACTTATAACCTCCAGAAGCAGATGGCTTTCACCGTCGGGAATCAGCACATGTATTTTTGGTTGCCTTTGTTTCATTATTTAGCCTGAAGGATATAAAAAATACTTCAACAACTTTAGGATCGGTTATACATGTTTACCACCTTTTTACGCTTTCCGGATGACAAAGGAGGAATTTCTTCGACCAGTTCAACAGATACCTTTGCGTCTTCTCCAAAATCACGTTTCACGGATTCGATCAATTCTTGTTCGAAACTAAATTCATCCTTCAAATTTAATTTGATAAGATATTCTTTTTGTCCAACTTGGATAAACTGATACTGGTGCAACAAATCATAAAAAGGATAAAATTTTGTATAGACCACATAGGATGAAAGCAAATTTCCATTGGTATCATATACCATGTCCATCTTTCTCCCCTCAACAGTCTTTAACAAACAATTGTCCCCCTCATTGAACATTGCTATATCTCCAGTATCGTACCTGATTAGAGGCATCGAGCGGTTGAACAAATCAGTTATGACCAACCTACCGTAACACCCCTCTTTAGCAGCGATATCTTTTTCCATGTCCAATATCTCTACAAAGTAGCTCGCCCAGTTTACTTCAAAATGTTTGCCCGAAAATTTGGTCTGATGAGCAATTATTCCCAACTCTTCGCTAGAGTATCTTGAATATATAGGTGCTCCCAGTAAATTTTCAACTGCATCTCTAGTGTAATCATTTAAATATTCGGAGTTGGCAATTAATCCCTTAAGATTTTTCAATCTCGGCTTAACGTTATTGGTATCTATATATTTACAGATTTGTTCCAACGCAGAAGGAAACCCTAAAATACTTTTAGGTTGAGGTGATTTTGCCAAAAGGTCCAGAAAATGTTCGACTCTCGTATTCGTCAATTTAGATATATCGAATTGAACCGTATTTTGAAGTAGATTTTTTATTTTTTTCCTTTTATTGTGCCCTCTCCACACCTCAAGTTCAAAAAGCAAGTCACCAATAGAATAACCCGACCTTTCGGAAAAGAACAAAACATCTGCCGTGTTCCTAAGTCTCTTATCTTTATTATGATACAGTTTAAAAGGAACTCCCGTTGAACCACTTGTAGATACTTTAAATAATGTATCTGTCTTAAAACTATTGGATTTAAACGATTCAAAATTATCTTGAATCATGTTTTTGTTGATTACGGGAAAGTCCTGTAAAGATTGGTATTCTTGGAAATCATTATAGAATGGGGTTGAAAGTACAGCATAATCCAATAACCCATACAAATTTTTCTCCCTTTGTTTTGTCCCTTCAGAACTGAACGGGGCTTCCTGTATATTGTCTATTTCTTGATAATAACGTTTAATGGGAGAGCCTTTGAGAGCATCCATATTCCAAAACATTCTCTTTCGCAAAACATTCAAAAAAGACATGTATCTATTTTAGAGGTTAAAAAATCCATAAATCAAACGCAACAGAAAAGAAATAAGTATGAATCGGACAACCACTTTTAAAGAAAAAACACAACCTATTCTTCTTTATAACATTACAAATATTTGTCGTCCCGTTCCCTGGATCTAACAAACTTGGCCGGTACTCCATAACAAACAGAAAAATCGTCGGCATCCTCTACCACCAAAGAACCTGCACCAATTATTGTGTGATTCCCGATTCTTCTTCCATTTAGAATTGTTGCACTAATTGAGATGGCAGAAAAAGAGCCTACAACCACATTCCCCGCCAAAGTACAATTAGGTGCAAGACTACTATATTTTTTCAATTTAGATTCGTGTCCAACACTTGATCTGGTATTCACAATGGTAAAATCTTCCAAAGAACTATCCGCATTTACAATAGATCCTGCCATAATCATTATTCCATTGCCCAACTCAACACCTTTTCCTATAATTGCATCTGGATGAATGGCATTTACAAATACTGACTTGGGATGAATTTCTATCAGTTTTTGAACAATTTGATGTCTGGTCCAATTATCGCCAATAGCTACAAAAAATTCTAGTTCAGAAGCATTTTTCAACAAATCGGGGATAACCGTAAAATCTCCTAGAATAGGATATCCAAAAACCTTTAGACCTTTGGGCTTCAAGGAGTCCAGTAGCCCTATAATTTTATATCCTCCAGATCTCTCCAAAATGTCTATACAAACTTTGGCATGTCCAGACGCTCCAAATATTACTACCTTTTTCAATATAACTTGTGTACGTTTCTACGCACGAAAGATACATACTTGTTTCTCTTTGAGAAAAAAATTGGAACGAAGGGTTAAAAAAATCTATGATAGGAACCTAATTGTCATAAAATAAGTCGGAGACTCTCCATTTGCAGCCCTAACTGCATTTACTATGGGCAATATAAAGCCTAAAAGTCCTGCTCCGATCAAACCCAAGATTCCCAAACCTAAAAGAAAAATAGCAGGGATACTTATAATAATATAGAGAATAAGGCTAACTTGAAAATTGATAATAGCCCTTCCATGCTCGTCCATACCCTCTACCCTATCCTTGGACGACAGCCATATGATCAAGGGAACGATAAGGCTCCCAAAGCCAATAGCATACCCGAATAATTGGGTAAGGTGCGTTACGGCCAACATGGTGTTGTCCGTTCTAACTGCTTTTTGATTTATTACTTCCATTTTTTGATTGATTTTGATGATTCACTTTATTAGTACTCAAATCCCTAAAAATGTTACAAACACCAGCTTATTTGTACTTTTGTACCCATGTCGTACACAGATAACATCGTAGCCTTGGCCACAGCTTCCGGAACAGGGGCCATCGCAGTAATCAGGGTCTCTGGACCGGATGCAATTACCTTAGTGGACAAGCTGTTCAAGTCCATCAAAGGCAAATCATTGGCTCAACAGAAAAGCCACACCATTCATTTAGGAAATATTGTTGATGGCGATAAAATATTGGATGAGGCCTTGGTTTCTATTTTTAAAGGTCCACATTCCTACACAGGTGAAAATGTAGTGGAAATTTCCTGCCACGGCTCACCTTTTATTCAACAACAGATCATACAATTGTTACTTAGAAATGATTGTCGTTCCGCTTCCGCAGGAGAATTTACCTTAAGAGCGTTCCTTAATGGTAAAATGGATTTAAGTCAAGCCGAGGCCGTTGCAGACCTTATCGCAAGCGATAGTGAAGCAGCCCACGATATTGCCATGCAACAAATGCGCGGTGGATTTAGCAGCGAAATACAAGAGTTACGACAAGAGCTACTGAATTTTGCTTCATTAATAGAGCTCGAACTGGATTTTTCCCAAGAAGATGTGGAGTTTGCAGACCGCACACAGTTCAACGAACTGCTGACCAGAATAAGCGAAGTGCTCAAAAAATTGATTGACTCCTTTGCTTTGGGCAATGTAATAAAACATGGGATTCCGGTAGCCATCGTGGGGCAACCAAACGTTGGGAAATCTACTTTGTTGAATGCACTGCTCAACGAAGAAAGGGCCATAGTAAGTGAAATTGCGGGAACAACAAGAGATACGGTGGAAGACCATATCAGTTTAAATGGTATCAATTTTAGATTTATAGATACTGCTGGAATCAGGGAAACCGAAGACGTAGTGGAAAAAATCGGTATCGAACGAACGTTCGACAAGATTGAAAAAGCCCGACTGATTATTTATTTGTTCGATGGAATGAATTTTGATAAAAAGGAGTTGGAGGATATCCAAAAAAGATACTCTAACAAGCAATTATTACCCATTTGCAATAAAATGGACTTATTGAACGAGGAACAAAAAAATAAGGTTCAAAAAGAAATTCCCAACGTCCTATTTCTTTCAGCAAAATTTAAAAACGGTATTTCCGAATTAGAGAGCAAGCTTTTATCCCTAGTGGATTCCGGCGCTTTGAGCGGCGATAACACCATTGTTACCAATAGCAGGCATTACGATGCTCTCCTAAAGGCTCTGGAAGAAATTCAAAAGGTAAAAGAAAGTTTGGACATGGAACTATCCAGCGATTTGATGGCTATCGATATCCGCCAAGCACTTTATCACTTAGGAGAAATTACAGGGAGTGTAACCACAGATGATCTTTTAGGCAATATTTTCTCGAATTTCTGCATCGGCAAGTAGGGCTTTTAATAAAAAACCTGATCAATCCAATACTTGTATGGTGAGTTTTCGATTGAATATTTAAGCTTTATTCGACAAAAAATGAATTCGTTACAATTCGTTGAATCGATATAGATTATCCGTGGCCTGCAACAACTTACCTTTTAGCGATGGTTCCAAATCAGGTTGCTTCTGTAGGTAGGCATCCACATATTTAATCACTTCTGGTGATTGGTATTGACCCACAGTAGCCACCAACCATCGTTTGGGAAAAAAGATATCTCCTGTTTGTTGGATTTCTTGAAGCAGCTCCAATGCCAATGGTACTTGCTCCAATGCTGATTTTTGGCGTAAAGGATGATGTAAATACCTGCAAGCAGTAGCAACCCATGCCTCTTTTTCTCGGTTTTTTGCCTCTTTGAACGACTCAAAAAAGGTTTTGCGAACACTTACATCTTCGGATAGAGCTGGCAACAAAAACTCAAAGCGCTTAACCTTGTCCGGGTTGCTCAATTGATTCTTGGCATCTTCCAAAATAGCTGCAGCTTCTGCATGTTTGTACAATGCCAATGTCATTGCTATTTCTGAAAAATCATCCTGGTTCAACATAAGGTCAGGAATTTGAATATTCTTGCTCCAAACACCATATAACTTTTCCTTTGCTTTTTCAGAATACGCTATTCCCTGCCACAAATCAAAAATGTTCTTTTTAAGATTGGAATTGCTATTGGCTTGAAGTAATTTTTCCCAAAGCTGATCTTCAACCAGAGGATTTTTTTCCGATCGTTGTTCATCATTCAAAAAACTCCAGTACAAGTTGTTCGCCAAACCAGTGAGCATACCATGCACAAATTCATTATTCTCGCTGAAAACGCCAGCTATCAAAAGATCAAAGGTTTGTTCGGGCAATATATTTCCGGTCAATGTATTTTCATATGTATTTAAGTAGGCATAGGCCCGTGCCACTTCATTCTCAAGTTTGGGGATTAGTGCAAAATCTGATGCCTTGACCGGAAAAACCCCATAACCAAATGCATCTGAGTTATAGATAATGGCCTCTGGCCTGGGTAATCCTACGGCTAAATCAACAGTACTGCTTTTGTCCGAAATGGATACAGGAATGGTTCGAGTACTATCGGGATATACCAAGGTTATTTCAAAAGATTGCGGCCATAATTTATCGCTACCGTCTTCGGCGTGTTGGGCAATGGAAAAGCTGGTAATTTTATCATCCACATACTCAATTTCATCAGTAATTATAGGTCTTCCCGATTGGTTCACCCATACATTGCTCCATTGTTTTAGGTCTTGCATGGTTTTTTTATCCAGAATATCCACCAAATCGTTCCATGTAGCATTGCCATAGGCATGGGCCGAAATATACTCTCGAATACCATCTCTAAATGCCCTCTCACCTATGGTCGCTTCCAACTGGCGCATCATTATGGGAGCTTTATTATAAATGATAGACCCATAAAGGCTCCCTGCATTTTTTAAATTGGCCAAATCTTGACGAATGGGATTGGTCCCCTTGGTTCTATCCTCACCGTAAGCGTTACGGTAATGGGAAATTAAAAATTGTAAATTATGGTTGATTTCAGGAAAGGTTGGATTTATAATCTTATCCGCCATAAAATTGGCAAAGACCTCTTTCATCCAAACATCATTGAACCAATCCATGGTCACCAAATCGCCAAACCACATGTGCGAGGCTTCGTGCGCTATTAATTTGGCACTTCCCATTCTACGTTGGTCCGTAGAACTCTCATCTAAAAAAATGGCAGATTGTCTGTACTGAATGGCTCCCACATGCTCCATTCCTCCATATTGAAAACCAGGTATGGCTGCAAAATCCAACTTCTGGAACGGAAAATCATATTGGGTATAATCTTTTAGAAAATCAATAGATCGTTGATGCAGGTCAAAAATTAGTGGAATACTAAAGTCAATTTTTGCAGAATCTGTTTCCCTGTACAACAAACTCATATCGAACACACCTGGATTTTCGGTGACCGACTCAAATTTTCCGGCTACCAAGGAAAATAAATACGTACTCATTGGATCGCTCTCAACAAAAGAAAATCGATACTTGTCCCTTACCTCAATTCTTTTCTCCAACGAAGAAGCGGATAAAACATTCCAGTTCTTAGGTGCAGTAACATCCAAAACATAACGTGCCTTTATGTTCGGTTGATCAAAACATGGAAATAGCGTACTCGCCCTATCCGGTACCAAAAGGGTGTACAAATAATCCTCATTGCGGTTTAAGGATTGTTCACCGGCATTAAAAGCTATTTCTATGGTGTTTTGTCCCTCTTTAAGGTTTTCCGAAATTATTATGTGTTCTTTTTGATGGTTTATTTTTTGGTCTTGTCCATTTATTTTGATGGTCTTGAGCAACTCTCTATCTGCATTAAAATCCAAATATAAAGGGTGTGACAAATCGTTGACCACAAGGTTCATCGTTAACTGGGATGGTATCGGGTCTTGTTGCTTCTCCGGAATATCAAAGGACAGGGTGTACACCACATCGGACACCTGATCTTTGCGGTACTCCGCCATTTTTAGAGGAATCCCAGGCTGTAATAAATCAGTATTGGGTTTAGAATCGCATGCTACGACAAAAATCGTTGCAAAAAGGGAGAATGCAATTAGCTTTTTCATAAAACTGGATTGACTTAGAGGTGTAAAAGGTACTATTTTTCGCCATCCAAATCAATCCTATAATCAATGTAAATCAAGAATTTAGTTACTGATGATATAATTGATTTTCTCTACCCCTGTATTCCCAGTTTTGGGATTATAGGCATACACGGTAATTTGATAGTACCCGGTTTCCTTCACCTCCAAAATACCCTCAAAATATTCTGTTCAGGATTGTCCAAAGTTACTTCTCCATAAGCTACACCATCTTTCTGAACCATTGCCTTAACCTCCATAAGGTTGGAGTCCCAGAGTCCATCTTTTTGAATGGGGCAACCGCACATCATCACAATATTTGCCTTTATCTGCAGGCCAGAGCCAGAAACAGCTTCCAACGGGATATATTGATGTGTATTGGGCTGTAATATATCAATTATAAAACCGGATATTTCTACAACTACCCCATCCCCTAAAATGTCTTTTCCGGGCAGTAACCATAATTCGGTGCTTGCATGTATCTGCGCATTTTTTTTATTGGTAGGAGATGTTACTTCAATTCGCACAAACGTCGGCTCATCAATATCTACCACCGCTAAGAAACCAGCTGTTTTATCATCAGCGATTTGAGCGTAACGATTATGAGCTGTTCGCATGATGAGATCTGTGTTTCCTGTACTTCCCTCTGTGTTCCCTTCTGCAAGAATTGAACCGTTCAAGGTATTTCTTACTATTATGTGGGCACCTCCCAATGAACTTCCAATAAACTTGGCGTCTTTTGCTTTTGCCCTGATCATTACTTTTGTTTCTGTGGCGAATGTGTTGGCACAAAATGCAAATAAGGCCAACATGAGAAGAGATTTTTTCATCGTTATAGTTTTTCGACCCTAAATTTACTGCTTTTCCCTAGGGCTTTATTAGGTTAAGCAAAGATTTTACGCTCAATTATTCTTTATCTTTTCTGATGGGAACCTAATCTTTGAAGTTCTGTATTCGCTGCTTCGAGCAAAGATTTTAAATGCTCTGTGTTTGTTTTTGGGCAAGATTGGGATATAAAATAGCGTGTACAATCCACAAGTCTTTGGCAATAAGAAATTTGGTCTTGTACTGGACACTTACAGATTGTGTTCGCATATAATTGATCCAACTGATACAAGGATGGCTTGGGAGTACTTTTTTTTAGAAACTTCAGCATACAATCAAAAATGGGTAATCTAATTTGAAGTAGTTGCCTCAAATATCAAGCCACAGTCTTTGGTTAAGCTCCCTCTTCGCGCAACATAAATCCTCTTCGGCTAACATTAACAATGCTTAACCTGGGATCTTTGGATAGGTGTTTGCGCAAGTGTGAAATAAAGACATTCAAGCTTTTTTTGTTGAAGTAATCATTTTTATCCCAAACAGTAGTCAAAATTTCTTTGTGTGTGCAAAGTTGATTTTTATTTTTCGCCAAAAGCGCCAATAGATCAAACTCCTTGGCTGTAAGTTTTATGGACTGTCCTTTGTAATTCAAATTGAAATTATCCATGTTCAGCAAATAATCGCCAATGGTGTATTGCGAAATTTGCGTTTCCTGTTCTTTGTCGGCGACCAATCTAGAAAGTAGTGCATTGATTCGGACTACCAATTCCTCCTCGTCAATTGGTTTTTTTAGGTAATCCACAGCTCCCAAAGAAAACCCTTTTAAAACATCGATTTTCAATGATTTGGCCGTTAGAAAGATAAAAGGTAGTTCTGGGTTTATAGCCTTGATCTTTTGGGAAAGCTCAAAACCGTCCAAATCTGGTAGCATAACATCCAAAATGGCAAGGTCGAACACATTGGTCTTTGTTTTTTTAATTCCCTCTTCTGCATTTTTTGCCCAAGTGACCGTAAAGCCCTTCATACCCAAATATTCGGACAACAAATATCCTAGAGCATTATCATCCTCTACCAGAAGCAACTTGTATGTTTTATCCATTATTGATCAATTTAAGAGATAGGATAAAGGTGGTTCCCTTTCCCAATTCGCTTTGAACGGATACCTTTCCCTTGTGCATTTTTATAATTTTTTGAACATAGTACAGTCCAAGACCATATCCTTTTACCTTGTGTACATTTCCGTTCTTTACCCTGTAATATTTACTGAAGATCTTTTTGATATCCTGCTGGGCAATACCCTGTCCGTTATCGGAAACACTAATCCGTAGTCTCCCTTTTTGTTTTTGCGCCTTTAGTTTGATCATAGGTTGGTCGGAGTACTTTCGGGCGTTCTCCAAAAGGTTACCTATTACATTTTCCAGATGGAATTGTTCAGCCTTTATAAAATATGGTCCCTCTCCTAATTCGTATTCAAACTTAATATCTTCATGCTTTGAAAGCAGGGTGAATCCTTCGCAAATCCGTTCCAATTCAGGTCTAAAATCCATTTCCTGAAATTGCATCAATTTATTACCGGATTCCATACTGGCCAGTTCCAGTACTTTATCAATATGTTTTTTGAGCCTATCCGATTCCGTTCGTATAAGATCCACGACCTCTTTCTTCTCCTCCGGAAGATCCTCCTTTAAAATTTTAGTGGCCAACCCTATTGAAAAAACTGGAGTTTTTAGTTCATGGGTCAAGTTATTGATAAAATCGTTAGTTGTAGTAATTATACTTCTCTGCAAATAAAATGAACGCAATACCCAAATAACCACAAAGATGATCATCAATAAAAATAAAAGTCCTGGAATGATCAACCCTCTCAACTGACCTAAAAAATATTTGTTCAGATCTTCAAAACCAATTTCAAGAATTATTTCCTTTTGCAATAACTCGGGTAGGTACCCCTCGATCTTCATGGGATAGGTTAAATTGCTCTTTTCTCCAAGGTGTGGCCGAACCGAACTCAAATAGGTAATGGAATCGCGAGAATAAAGGGTGTAGGAAAAAGGAGCATCTATACCAGAAACATTGAGTTGGTAAGCGATATAATCGTTAAGATAGTATTGGGAGGCTTTTTCCAGACTGTCCAGACTGATCTTCACTTCGGAAGTGTCTTTCTGTATGGCGTTCCCAAGGGTATAGGTCAATGAGTTTACCGCGTATAATTCGCTATTAATATTTTCCCTAGCCTTATCTATTTTATCTGAAAATTGGGCTTTGGCCAAGCCCAAGCCCACTCTTAAATATTGGTATTGAACCACTAAAAGACCAATTACGGCAATTACAAAAACAAAAACATAGAGGTTTCTCTTGGTCAGCATAGTGCTAAATAAACAAAAATTCGGGAGCTATTTACACCTTGGTTAACCCTATTAATCTTTCATTAACCTTTTTGATCTTTTGTTAATCGCAAGGGGCTCTATTAAACCTTATCTTAGTTCTCAAGTTTAGTTCAATAATATTACGTAGCGAATCTATAAATCCGACCCAATGGGTCGGATTTCTATTTTTAGAACATATTGAAGCCTGTTATTTGACACCTGTCTTATGAATTAAGGAAGCATATCCATTATCTTTGTTTTCCAAATTTTATTCATGTTCAGTTTCTTCCAACGGAAAAATTATCTGGTCGATCATTTGCACGGCTTTGTTGATATTCACAATCATATTCTTCCCGGCATAGATGATGGGGCCAAGACCGTAGAAAAATCAATGGATCTCATTAATGGTTTTTCGGAGTTGGGCATTACCCATTTTATTTGCACGCCCCACATTATGCACAATTATTATGACAACACTCCTGAAACCATTAAAAAGGCCTATACAAAGTTAAGGTCGGCACTTGAGAGCAATGGAGGCCCTGAAATAAAAATCGACTATGCGGCCGAACACATGATCGATGACAATTTTGAGCATATTTTGGAAACAGGCAACGTTTTGCCCATGGGCAAAGAATACCTTCTTGTTGAAATGTCCTACCTACAACCTTCGTATAATTTTGATTTTGCCATAGAATCGATTGCCGGCAAAGCCTACTTTCCTATTTTGGCCCATCCGGAAAGATATATGTACTACCATGGGAAACAAGGGAAATATGAGTCACTGAAATCTAATGGAGTATTGTTTCAACTAAACCTATTGTCGCTTAGTGCAAAATCCTATGGCCCGGCCGTATATAAAACCGCAGAAAAATTGTTGAACGAGGGCATGATAGATTTTATTGGCAGCGATGTACACAACAGTAAACAGCTAGTTTTGCTCAAAGAACTTAAAATATCCAAAAAATCGTTGGAGTTACTCTTTCCGATTATAGAGAATACGATCCAAACCTTTTATTGATTAGGCAAAATTCCACCATTTCTTAACGGATTTTCCATAGCCATAGCCATATTTTCCACCATATCCCAATTCGGATTGCTTCACATTATTGACCACAAAGGACAGTCCCTTTAATTTGCCCTCCTCTTTCAATTTCAGCGGAAAGTCCATTACCTTAAGTTCTGTAGTACCTGCCTTGACCACATATAAAATTTGACTGGCATACTCACTGATCAACAAAGTATCGGTCACAACCATAAGAGGTGCAGTGTCAACAATGACATAGTCGTATAGCTTGGATACTTTTTCGAACAACTCTCCCATTCTAGGGTTCATAAGCAGTTCTGTTGGGTTTGGAGGTATTTTTCCAGAAAAAATAAGATCAATCTCGTTTTCATTGATATGGGCCGGAACAGTAATATCCTGGACCATTAAATCTGAATTTATCAGATACTCGGTCAACCCGGCCTTTGTACTTCTTCTGGGCTGTGTCGTCTTTCCTGCTTCAACGATATCATTACCGGAGAAGAAGTCATACAGCTTTGGATTTCTGATATCTGCTCCAACCAGAAGGACTTTCTTTCCGGTGTCGGCATATATTTTGGCCAAATTTGAGGAAATAAATGTTTTTCCTTCCCCTGGTACACTGGAAGTAATGAATATAAGATTGTCCGGTGACGATTTTTGACTCCTTTGTATATAGTTGAGGTTGGTCCTTAAAATCCTCAAAGACTCGGCCAAAACGGAACGATCGTCCTTTTTTACGATTTTTCGGTCCTTTTTACCAATTTTTGGAAGTTCGGCAATAACTGGAATATTGTTCCCTATAATACCTTCCAAATCCTGTTTGCTATTTATCGTATTATCGAGTAATCCCGAAACGTAGATAAACATAAATGGGATTACAAACCCAAGGAATATGGCTGCCAAATAGTTTATCATTTTATTCGGTGCAACGGGCGCGGAACTGGTACTATATGCAGCATCAACAATAGATGATGGTGGTGATGCGGATGCAAAGGCAATCTGTGCCTCCTCTCGCTTTTCCAGCAAGTAGAGATACAAAGATTCCGTAGTCTCCAGTTTTCTTGTAATATCACGAAGTTCACGCTCATTTCCCGGAGCTGAATAAATTCTACTGTTGATTCTGGATTGTTGCCGGGCCAAACTATTGATCTGTAGCTCCAAGTTACCAGTTGTATTGTTTAAACTTGAAAGCAGACTACTTTTTAAAGTGTTAAGCTCCTTATCTAAATTTTGTACTACTGGATTCAGGTTACTGGAACTTTCCAACAATCTATTTCGTTCCGCCACCAATTGATTGTATCGTGCAGTGGTCCCTGTTATAGTTTGATCGGAAAGCCCAAGGTTAGACGGTAAAATTTCATAGCCATCTTGGTTTTCGACCATGTCTTTCATGGATGAGGCCATATTCAATTGTAGAGAAGCACTTTCCAACAGCTGTCGGTTCTCCATGCCCACACTTAAGTTGATATTGGATTCCGAGGATATATCGGTAATTCCGCGATTGGTCTTGAACTCTTCAGCGGATTGATCGACATTGTAAAGATTAGAGTAAATCTCTGTGATACGGGCATCAATAAAATTAGAGGTTTTGTCTGCCGCAACCTTCTTATCCTCAATGGCATTTTCGTTATAAACTGTGATAAGTGCATTGATAATATCCTGTGCCCGTTGCTGAATCCTATCTTGAAGATAAAGAGATAAGATGTTAGATCCCCTTCCGTCCAAAGGAACGATTTGAACACGGCTACGATAGTTATCCGCAACCACAGTGGCAGGTCTGATCACAATTCTAAACTCACTTCCTTTATGGACTTTTATATTGTCCATACTTGGAGTTATAATCATATCCCCTAATGGAGTAGAAATATTGGACCCAAAAGTATTTTGTTTATATGGTTCGTCTTCCTGACGCTTATAACCAAAATTTGCATCGGATATTACATTTATAAAGAAGGTGAAGCCTGATTGGTTCACAATGGAATCCGATTCTTTAAAATTCAAATTGAAAGGAGAGTCTTTATATATCTCGGAATCTAGAATATTTCCAAGCTTAAAAACCTGAGTATTGAGCTGAAGTCTATTGACCACATCAACAAAATTAGACCGGGACCTGATGATTTCCATCTCATCGATAATTGGATTCATAGAACCTTGAAAGCTTCCCAAATCTTGGAAAATGGCGAGTTCAGGGTTATTGTTTCCTTCCATCTCTATCTTAATCCGAGCCTGGGCATCATAAAGCGGGGCCGTATAGCGGTTATAAAGGAAAGCTATGCCCAAGCAAAATATAATAGCAAATAGAAATAAATACCATTTACTGGTATATTGTCTAATTATTTCCTTGAAGTCAATACTTTTAAATGAAAACTTGTTTTCCAAAGATTACTATTTAAGAATTTGAAAAAGGCATTAAGAATTAATTTCGCAACAAGAATAACGTAGTTGTTACCACCAAAGAAAGTAGCGATATTGCAATGGTTGTCCTATTATCCAATGAGGAAGAGACTGCTGCCGATTTATTAGGTTCTACATAAACCACATCATTCTGTGTTAGGTAATATGCCGGAGAATTCATCACATCCTTAGAGGTTAAATCCAATCTGTTATACACTTTTACCCCATCAAAATCACGGATTACCATTACATTTTCTCTTTTGCCCTTAATCGTCAGGTCACCTGCCAGTCCAAGCGCCTCTAAGATGGTCACCTGTTCCCCAATAATAGGGTAAGTTCCCGGACTACGCACCTCTCCCAATACTGTTACGGTAAAGTTTCTTAAACGCACATTAATAATTGGGTCTTTTAAATATGATGAAAGCCTATCCTTAAGGTTATCCTTAAGTTCATCTGGAGAAAGCCCCAACACGCTCACCTTTCCAATTACCGGAAATTCAATATCCCCATTTTTATCCACGATATAATCCAATGTTTCAGATTGTCCATTAGCGGACATTCCAATTGTAAGATTAAATGGTACACTGGCCTCTGGATTCAACGTGGCTACATAAATACTTATCACATCATCTACCTTAAATTTGGGTTCAAACCTGTTTTCGGTAACAATTGTTTCAAAGTCCTGTGAATCTTGAAAATACACAACTTTTTTTGGTGATGTACATGAAACTATTGCACATGCTATGATAAAAAGTATTAGGGAGTGTTTAATTTTTTGATGCATTTGGTAAGTGTTTAGTTATTGAATTGAGGGTATCCAATCTTTGAGGTTCTCTGTGTTTCCTTTATTGGTGTTTTCTTGTCCAATTTACAAAAATCTGAATTGTTGGAAATATATTCCGGAACTATGTCCTTCATTAATTTCACTACATTGTCTTTAAAGAACAAGTTGGAAATACAAAGTTCGTCTATCATGGTTCGAGTTCCCACATAGTCAATTTCGCGAACTTTACTGATCATAATCTTATCATGATAGGTAGGCAACGTATTCTCACCATTTGCCAAAAGCTCCTCATAAAGCTTTTCCCCTGGTCTAAGTCCAGTGACCTTAATATCGATATCATCCGGGTAATGGAGACCTGAGAGTCGTATCATATTTTTGGCCAAATCCATAATCTTAACGGATTGTCCCATATCAAAAATAAAAATTTCACCGCCTTTGCCCATGGCCCCCGCCTCCAATACTAATTGAGAAGCTTCCGGAATGGTCATAAAATATCTGGTAATGTCTTTGTGGGTAACCGTCAAAGGCCCTCCCTTTTCGATTTGTTTTCTGAACAGAGGAATTACAGACCCATTTGACCCCAATACATTTCCGAACCTTGTCGTAATAAATTTGGTCTTGCCCTCTTGCTGCCTACAACTTATGTACATTTCTGCAATTCGTTTGGTAGCTCCCATAATATTGGTCGGATTTACCGCCTTATCGGTCGATACAAAAACAAATTTCTCCACTTCGTATTCGCAAGCAAGGTCAACAATGGTCTTGGTACCCGCAACATTGATCTTAATTGCCTCGTACGGATTTTGTTCCATAAGGGGTACATGCTTGTATGCTGCAGCATGGAAAATCCTGTCCGGTTTATATTGCTCAAAAAGCACACGCATCTTGTTCTTGTCCCGTATATCGCTAACAATGGGCACATAATTGAAAAAGCCTGCCTGCTTCAACTCTTGTTGCAAATCATAAAGAGCAGATTCCGCTTGATCTATTATGATCAAGGAGCGATAGTTGTACTTGCAAATCTGCCTAACCAATTCACTCCCTATAGATCCGGCACCCCCGGTTACCATAATGACCTTATCATCAAAATCCTTCATCACCTTACTGTTCTTGATCTCAATTGGCGGACGATCTAACAAATCTTCTATCTGAACACGCTTAATCTGCGAAACTTTAAGTTCTCCATTTATCCAATCCTCGACCGGAGGAACAATCTTTACCTTTACTGGAAGATCTACAATCTCATTGACAAGGATTCTCAATTGTTTGGGATTGATGCTCTGTATCGAGAAAATAACTTCGGAAATATTATGGAATTTGACAAAGTCCTCGGTCAAAATCGACTTGTCATATACTTTTACACCATTGATTTGCTTACCAACCTTATGAAGGTTATTATCCACAAAACCAATCACCTTGGCCCCCATTTTGGTGTGATTCGTCAATGTATTGTATGTAATGATACCGGATTCTCCTGCACCATAAATAATCAAGTTCTTGGTAGGAACCTGATTGCCTTTCATCAAACTCTCAAAAGCTATTTTAAACACCAATCTAGATGCTGACAGGGCTATAAATGTAAGTAGGCTGTTGATAATGATTATGGACAACGGAATCGTGAACTTTTCCAAGAACACAACATATCTATTGAGCATAACCACAGCAATAGTACCAATACTTGCCATACATACGGCATTGAAAATGGCATAAACATCTTTTATTCCCGTATGCCTTACTACACCTTTATAGCTGCCTGAAATGAGAAAGGCCAAAAGAAACAACCCTACCACAACTGGCAACTGTATCCATAATTGATCTACATCAAAATCAAAACTCAGATTGAACCTAATGAAATATGCAATAATAAAAGAAAGAGAAACTATTGAAAGATCTATCAAAAGTACCGTCCATTTAGAGGCATATCGTTGTCCAGTCCTAAAAAAGAATTTCTTTATCATTTTAGTTCACTTTTGATGATTCCACAAATCCTTTCCAGATCAACAGTCTCTAGACTTGAACCACTGGGCAAACACAAACCTCTATTAAAAAGGTCTTCACTAACACCGTTTATATATGAACGGGTTTTATTGAACACTGGCTGTAAATGCATTGGCTTCCACAAGGGCCTAGACTCTATGTTCTCGTGTTCAAGGGCAATTCTTATACCTTCCCTGTCCTCAAAAGAAGGTGTTAGAATACATGTAAGCCAACGGTTAGATATACTGCCTTTAGGTTCTTCCAAAAATGTTATTTTAGGATGATCCGACAGGTGTTCTTTGTAATATTCATAATTTTTTCTTCTTGAGGCCACTCTATCACTCAGCACTTCCATTTGTCCTCGACCAATACCCGCAAGCACATTGCTCATTCTATAATTGTAACCTATATGGGAATGTTCGTAGTGGGGGGCATTATCCCTCGCCTGTGTTGCAAGAAAAACAGTCTTCTCCTTTGTTTTTTGGTCTTTACAAAGTAGGGCGCCTCCACCTGAGGTTGTAATAATCTTATTTCCATTGAAAGATAAGATCCCAATATCCCCAAAGCTTCCACAATTAAATCCTTGAAACGAACTCCCCAATGCCTCTGCACTGTCCTCTATAACAGGAATATCGTACTCCTTGGCTATGGCATGGACCTCATCCACCTTGTATGGCATTCCATACAAATGGACCGCTACAATGGCTTTGGGCTTTTTTCCGTTGGCCAATCTATCCTCTATCGCTTCCTTTAATAAGATAGGGGAAATATTCCAAGTTTCTTCCTCGCTATCAACAAAAATGGGATTGGCTCCTAGATATGTAATCGGATTGGCAGAAGCTGCAAAAGTAAAGCTCTGGCAAATAACCTCATCGCCTTGGCCTACACCTAAAAGCTCAAGACCCAGGTGTATCGCTCCCGTCCCCGAACTTAAACAGGCCGAATGAACATTATTGCCTATAAAATCTTCAATTGATTTTTCAAATTGTTGTACATTGGGGCCCAAAGGGGCTATCCAATTGGTTTCAAAGGCTTCCTTTATATAGGCTTCCTCATTTCCGCCCATGTGGGGCGGTGACAACCAAATTTTTTTTAACACTGTGGTTTCCATTATCAGTTTTGGGTTGATATAAGTAGGATAAGAATTTCTTCTTGGAAGTAAATGTAATGGTAAAATTGGGGGTAGAAACCATTTTTCTATACTATTCGCCAAACACAAAAAATAATCGATTAAGTGTTGGAATGTCCTTAACATAAAGGAACGACTATTCGATTAAAGGCAAAAGTCGCTGTTTGCAGTCTCATACTTTTTGATGTATCTAAAACTCATCATTATATTTAAAAATAACGGCATCTATTAGTTTTAATAATAAAGTAGTCCTCAAATTCCATTAATTCGCCATTTTTGTAGAAACTTTCCAACTATGAGAATTCTGGTAACTGGATGCGCAGGGTTTATTGGATATCACTTGACCCAAAAATTAATCGAAAACGACCATGAAGTAGTAGGTATCGATAATCTTAACGACTATTACGATGTCAGATTAAAATTGGACCGCTTAAAGGAACTTGGCATCGAATCCGACAAAGCTCTCCATCATAATAAGCAAACCGAAAATAACTCCGGTAAAAACTTCAAGTTTATTCGGATGTCTATTGAAGATCGTAAAAATTTACCACAATTGTTCAATGACAACCATTTTGATGTTGTTTGTAATTTGGCAGCACAAGCCGGGGTACGCTATAGTCT
>JAAEZN010000011.1:21944-53627 GCA_018222835.1 Algicola sp.
ATAGCAATATTATCGGGTTCTTGAATATTTTAGAATGCTGCAAGGACCATAACATCGAACATTTGGTTTATGCCAGCAGTTCCAGTGTTTATGGAATGAACAAAAAAATCCCCTTTAACACTAAAGATTCTGTGGACCACCCTGTAAGCCTGTATGCCGCTTCCAAAAAAAGTAATGAATTAATGGCTCACACATACAGTCATCTATATGGGTTAAGAACCACCGGGTTACGGTTTTTTACCGTATATGGCCCTTGGGGAAGACCCGATATGGCTATGTTTTTATTTACAGATGCCATTTTGAACCACAGGCCCATAAAGGTTTTCAACCATGGAAAACTAGAAAGGGATTTTACTTACATTGATGATATTGTACAGGGAATTACCCAAATAGTTGAAAACAGGCATACTTCCGCCTATAATTTGGACAACCCCTATCATCTGTACAATATCGGAAACAGCAAAAGTGTCAAATTACTTGACTTTATTGAAGCAATAGAAGATGAAATAGGCTTAAAGGCGAGTAAAGAGATGATGCCCATGCAACCAGGAGATGTAGAAAAAACTTGGGCCGATGTCTCTGGATTGGAAAGGGATTACAACTACCGGCCAAACACCTCTATCAAATTCGGCATACAAAGGTTCATTGCTTGGTACAAAGCTTACTATAGTAATGTAAGAAATGAATCAAATGAAAGCACTTTATCATAAAATATATTTAATCGCCAAGACCTCGCTTTCCTTAATTAAACAGCCATTCTAACACTAAACATGTATTTTATCCGTTTTATCAAAAGTTCACCTAAAACCACTGTTTTTCTAATTACTTTTCTTCATATTTGCTCGAAATTTTCTTAAAGACCCATGGATATATCACACCTTGACCTAAACAAAGAACATTCAATTTTAGTTACAGGAGGAGCCGGATTTATTGGCTCCAACCTATGTGAAGCATTGTTGGACAATGGAAATAAAGTAACCTGTCTGGATAACTTTTCCACAGGTAAAAGAGAAAACATCGCCCACTTACAATCTAATCCCAATTTTAGTTTGATAGAAGGAGATATCAGGAACCTTGGTGATTGCCAAAAGGCTTGTGAGGGTGTTGATTATATTTTACACGAAGCCGCATTGGGATCTGTCCCCAGGTCTATAAACGACCCCATTACAAGTAACGAGGTAAATGTTTCCGGATTTTTGAACATGTTGGTCGCCGCACGAGACGCCAAGGTAAAGCGTTTTGTGTATGCCGCTAGTTCTTCCACTTATGGAGATTCCGAGTCACTGCCAAAAGTAGAGGATAAAATAGGAAAGCCTCTCTCCCCTTACGCAATAACCAAATATGTAAATGAGCTGTACGCCGATATTTTTTCCAAAACTTATGGGCTACAAACCATTGGACTACGTTATTTTAACGTTTTTGGCAGAAAGCAAGACCCAAATGGCGCCTATGCAGCGGTAATACCTAAATTTGTTATGCATTTAATGCAACATGAATCACCTGTTATTAACGGAGATGGTTCTTTTTCTAGGGATTTCACCTATATTGATAATGTTATCGAAATGAATGTAAGGGCCTTGACAAGCACTAACAAAGAAGCAGTGAACACGGTGTACAATGTAGCTTTTGGGGAGCGAACCGACCTAAATGAACTTGTTGGCCTGCTAAAAGAATTTTTAGGTGAATTTGATGCTCAAATAAAACAAATTGAACCAAAATATGGTCCCAATAGACAAGGAGATGTCCCCCACTCCCTAGCTTCTATTGAAAAAGCAAAAAACCTGCTTAACTACAGTCCCAAATACGATATGAGGTCAGGGCTCAAAGAAGCAGTAAACTGGTACTGGAACAATCTTAAATAAAATACGAGAACAAAAATGAACTTAACTATAATTGGAACTGGATATGTTGGATTGGTCACAGGAACTTGTTTTGCCGAAATGGGAAACAAGGTAACCTGTGTTGATATTGATCAAAAGAAAATTGAAAATCTTAAAAAAGGTATTATTCCCATATATGAACCTGGCCTTGAAGCCATGGTACAACGCAATGTTGACAATAAGACCTTATTCTTCGATACCCAGCTCAAGGATTGTCTAGCCGATTGCGATATGGCCTTTATTGCCGTAGGCACTCCAATGGGTGAAGATGGTTCGGCAGATTTAAAATACGTACTCAATGTTGCTTCCGAAATCGGTCAACATATGAGCCAACCTCTCATAATTGTAGATAAATCAACGGTTCCAGTAGGTACGGCAGACAAAGTAAAGGATGTCATCCAAGATGAGTTGAACAAAAGAAATACCAACATCGATTTTCATGTAGTTTCAAACCCTGAATTTCTAAAAGAAGGAGACGCAATCAGCGACTTTATGAAACCGGACAGGGTTGTTGTTGGTACAGAGGACAAAGCTACTGCTGAGAAAATGCGCCAGCTATATGCTCCGTTTTTTAGAAGTAGCATGGACCGCATGTTAGTTATGGATGTCCGCTCTGCAGAAATGACCAAATATGTAGCAAATGCCATGCTTGCCACAAAAATTTCCTTTATGAACGAGGTGGCGAATATTTGTGAACTGGTCGGTGCCGATGTAAACAAGGTAAGAATTGGAATCGGGTCCGACAGCCGAATTGGCTATAGCTTTATCTATCCGGGAAGCGGTTACGGTGGGTCCTGTTTCCCTAAAGACGTAAAGGCACTTAAAAAGACGGCTCAACAACACGGCTATGAAGCACAATTACTCAATGCTGTAGAGGATGTTAACGATAGACAGAAACTGGTTATTGCCGATAAGGTTATCGAACATTTCGGAAAAGATCTATCCAACAAAACATTTGCCGTATGGGGTCTATCCTTTAAACCTGGAACAGACGATATGCGGGAAGCCCCCTCAATTTATATCATAAATAAACTTACAGAACTCGGAGCCAAGATAAAGGCTTATGATCCAAAGGCAATTCATGAGGCTAAAGAATTTTACTTGAAGGGAAATAAAAGCATTGAATATGCCGATTCTAGATACGAAGCATTGGAAAATGCCGATGCGCTATTGCTTTTGACAGAATGGAAAGAGTTTAGGTCCCCTGATTTCATGGCCATCAAAAACAACCTTAAAAGCCCTTTGATTTTTGACGGTCGCAATCAGTATGATGGGGAACGACTGGAAAGTATCGGAATTACATATTATCAAATCGGAAAAAAATAAAACGTCCCTAAACAACAAATAGAATTCCTCCTAAAAGTCAGGAATTATCATAAAAACACTAACATGAACAACAGTAAAATAGCGGTAATAGGATTAGGTTATGTAGGCCTGCCCTTGGCGCGATTGTTTGCCACTAAGTATCCCGTAACAGGTTTCGACATTAACGAATCCAGGGTTAAAGAACTACAAAACGGGATAGACTCTACACTCGAAGTAGAAAACGAGGTACTTAAATCGGTTCTGACCAATAAACCACTGGAATCCAACGGGCTTTATTGCAGCAATAACATTGATGATATAGCCAACGCCAATATTTACGTAATTACCGTTCCTACACCTGTTGACAAAAACAATAGACCCGACCTGACCCCATTACAAAAATCCAGTGAAACCGTAGGCAGGGTTTTAAAAAAGGGAGATATCGTAATCTATGAATCCACTGTGTATCCAGGGGCAACAGAAGAGGAATGTATTCCAGTACTAGAAAAGGTAAGTGGCTTAAAATTTAATGAAGATTTTTATGCTGGTTATTCCCCAGAACGTATCAACCCAGGAGATAAGGAGCATACGGTGGAGAAAATTTTAAAAGTAACTTCAGGCTCAACACCCGAGATAGGGAAAATTGTTGACCAACTATACGCATCGGTGATCACGGCAGGGACCCACTTAGCTCCCACCATTAAGGTTGCGGAAGCGGCAAAAGTTATTGAAAACTCTCAGAGAGACATTAATATTGCCTTTGTGAACGAGCTTGCCAAGATCTTCAACCTTATGGACATCGATACGCATGCTGTTTTAGAAGCTGCCGGTACCAAATGGAACTTTTTGCCTTTTAAACCAGGGTTGGTCGGTGGACATTGTATTGGGGTAGATCCCTATTATTTGGCTCAACGCGCACAAGAATTTGGTTATCATCCTGAAATTATTCTTGCAGGTAGAAGGTTAAACGACAGTATGGGAGGGTATGTCGCCTCTGAGATTATCAAATTGATGGTCAAAAAAGATCTACGGATCAAAGATGCCAAGGTTTTAGTATTAGGAGTCACTTTTAAAGAGAACTGTCCTGATGTTCGGAATACGCGCGCTGTAGATGTAATCAAACAATTGATGGATTATGGCACCGATGTTACCGTTTATGACCCATGGGCAAATCCTGCCGAGGTCGAACATGAGTATGGTTTATCTATTACCAAAGATCTTCCTAACGAAAAATTCGATGCCGTTGTACTCACTGTTGCCCATCAAAAGTTTTTGGAAATGGAATTAAGGCCATTGCTTAAACAAGACGGTGTACTTTATGATGTTAAGGGCATTATTAAAGAAGCTGTAGAAGCTAGGTTATAGTATCTAAGCCCAACCAAATAATTATAATTATATGAGCCAAATCAAGAAAGGGGCTGCTCTTAACTATACTAGTATAATTCTAACCAATATTGTAGGTCTATTGCTAACACCTTTCATTATACGAAAGCTTGGTGATGCAGAATTTGGACTTTACTCATTGATAGGAGCTTTTGTGGGCTATATTGCTATTTTAGATTTAGGCTTAGGGAATACAGTTGTACGATTTGTTGCAAAATATAGGGCAGAAAAAGACAAGACAGGCGAAGAAAATTTTTTAGCCACCACATTGATTATCTATGCAATCATTTCTTTTTGTGTAATTGTTATAGGTACGATATGTTACCTGAACATTGAATCAATTTTTAAAGATTCTCTGACCCCGGACCAAATAGGCAGTGCTAAAATAATGTTTGCCATATTGATATTTACACTAAGTATAGGTTTACCTGCAGGAACATTTGAAGCGACCAGTTATGGATACGAACAATTTGTTTTTCCGAAAATTGTGAAAATACTTCGCTATTTAATACGCTCTATTCTTGTGGTATGTCTTTTAATTTGGGGAGGAAAGGCTGTTGCATTGGTAATACTTGATGCATGTCTAAACATAGCACTATTTTGTGTAATGATTTATTATGTCATATTTAAGCTAAAAGTTAAAATCAAACTCCATTCGTTTAGTAAAAAACTACTTCGAAAAATATTTGGATATTCTCTTTGGATTTTTGTCTTCGCAATTGTAGGGCAATTCCAATGGAAGGTTGGGCAACTTGTTCTTGGGGTAATGACAGACCCTACAATAGTAGCTGTCTTTGCAGTAGGAGTAATGTTAGGCACCTATTATGGCGCGTTTTCCACAGCTATTTCAGGAGTTTTCCTCCCAAGAGCTACACAAATGACGGTGACTAATGCCCACCCAAAAGAACTGACCGATATGATGATAAAAATCGGGCGCCTATCATTCATAATCTTAATGTTTATTTTAACTGCTTTTATCCTATTTGGGAAGCAATTTATATTTCTTTGGGTCGGCGAATCTTACAAAGATTCTTGGGTAATCGCCCTTATTATCATGTTTGCATATACCTTGCCACTGATTCAAGCCTTTGGAAACTCCATTTTGGAAGCCCAAAATAAATTATCATTTAAAGCAATCATCTATCTTGTCTTTTTAATTCTAGGAACCATTTTTGGTGGCTATCTGGCAAAAGATTACGGAGCTATAGGGATGATTGCAGGAACCGTATCCGGTTGGCTTATAGTTCAAAATATTATGAATTTCTACTACTACAAAGTAATTCAATTAGAAATTCCACGTTTTTTTAAAGAACTACTAAACAAGACATTATTAGCTATACTAATAATCTTGGTTTTTGGATATTTTATAAGATTCATTCCTGGAGAAGACTGGTTCAATTTTGTTTTAAAAGGGATTAGCTATGCTATTGTTTACTCCCTTGTAATGTACAGAATAGGACTTATAGAATTTGAAAAACAGCTGTTCAAAAGTACTTTTTCCAGTATAAGAACCAAATTTGGAATATAGATTATGATTACTCTAGATAAGATTTTAATTGCTGATAATGGTACACGCATAGACTATGTATTTACCACAAGCCCAGATATCAACAAATTTGTAAATCAGAAAGATAAACTCTTTATAAAATATCTAGAAAACATAACATCCGTTCCTAAAAGCATTCTGGTCATTCCTTTCATTAGCAATTGGCTCCCTATAGCATGGTTTGCAGGTTTCGATATCGTAGTCGACGAAATAGACCGTGATTTCTACGCTTCCATGAAGGACTTAAAAGATGAATTTGCAAAACAGTTTCCCGACTATAACCTAAAAGGGAATTTAAAAGCAAAAACTCTAGTTGAGAATAAATGTATTGGTAAAAAAACAGCAATGCTATTCAGTGGAGGTGTGGATGCTTACGCAACCTTTATCCGCATAAAGCATGAAGAACCAGAGTTAGTTACAATACTAGGTGCTGATATAGAAATTGAAGATACAGAGCAATGGGATCGTTTCAAGAGCTTTATTGAAAATGAAGAGTTGTTGGCCAAAAATCAAAAACAATACATTACTACCAATGTGAGAAGTTTTTACACCTATCAAGTCGAATTACTTCTCAAAGACATTGGTTGGTGGGGCAAAGTACAGCATGGGCTTTCCCTCATAGGTTCATTAGCCCCTCTTGGTTTTATTAGAGGCTATTCAAATATCTACATTGCTTCATCTTACACGAAAGAAATCCAAATCGCTTGGGGATCAACTCCTAGAACAGATGAGGCAATTAGATGGTGTGGGACGAAGGTATTCCATGATGGATATGAACTAAAAAGACAAGACAAGGTGGATCTTATAGCTGAGTTTGCCAAAACCAATAAAGTTCCTTTCAGGTTAAGAGTATGCTATTCGGAATTACGTACAGATTTTAATTGCAGTAATTGTGAAAAGTGCTTTAGAACAATCTTAGGCATTTTATTGAACGATGAGGACCCCAACGACTATGGATTTGTTGTGGATGAAAATGTCTATGATAAAATTTTTGCTACGATAAACCATGGAGGAGCCAGTAAGGGCATGCAATATTTTTGGCTCGAACTTAAAGATAAGGCCAATAAATCGAATTCTTTTTTTGTTTTTAAGGACAAAGAATTAGAAGCGACCAAACTTGAGAAAATCAAGAATGGAGAACTCAATGCCATCATAGAGGCAAAGTTGAAAAATAAAACCAGTATTATAGCCAAAGGGCGGTTTATTATACGCAATAAATTTCCTTGGCTAAGAAAAATATATAGAAAAATTAAATACTAGAATAGAATACTATTCGCCTCAACACTTATACTCAACACAAAAAAAATCAAATGAAATACGGATTATTAACATACGATGAAAACCGAAAGTTTTTCAATGTCGGCGATAACATCCAAAGTCTTGCTGCCAAGCAGTTTTTACCCCAAGTAGATGTTTACTTGAATCGCGAGCGATTGGGTGATTACAAAGGAGAAAGAGTAAAGTTGATAATGAATGGGTGGTTCACACATAATATCCACAACTGGGTTCCTTCAAATGATATCGACCCTGTTTTTGTTTCCTTCCATATGAACAATACTGCCGCTCCTTTTATGTTAAGTGAGAAGGGTATATCGTACTTAAAACAACACCAACCTATTGGATGTAGAGATCAATTTACAGCCGATACGCTCAATGAAAAGGGCATAGAAGCCTACTTTACGGGTTGTCTTACCTTAACATTGGATTCCTACAAAGTTGATGATTCTGAGCGTGGAGACAAAGTATATATTGTTGACCCGCTCTATAACTATCCAAGGCCGGAAAAAGTGTTTTACAACCCAAAACTTACAGTTAAAAACATTCTGAACGGGAAAGCATTTCAGCTCGGAAAAAAGAATAAACATCTTAAGAACTTTATTAGTGAAGAATTGTTAAAAAAAGCTGAATTTATTAATCAAGAGCCCCCTTCAAATACATATTCAGATGAGCAAAAATTTCAAATGGCCGAGGATTTACTAAATAAGTATGCTCGTGCCAAAATGGTAATTACTTCAAGGATTCATTGTGCTCTGCCTTGTTTGGCATTAGGTACCCCAGTCATATTTGTGAATGGTTTTGACAGCTTTGTCGATTCTTGTAGGTTCGATGGTATTCTTGAACTCTTTAACCGAATAGATATTAATAGCCAAACAGGGTCCTTTACTTCCAACTTTGGACTTGAAGGAAAGGTTGATACAAATACCAACATAAAAAACCTTGAAAAGCACCATGACCTGGCTAACGCCCTGAAAAAGACTGTTAAAGAAGCATTATCGTAACGGTCCAAAGACTATGAAACTTCTTTACATCACAAATCAAATAAGCGGTCCTGGCGGATTGGAAAGGGTTCTGTCCATTAAAGCAAGTTATTTTGCCGATGAACTCGAGCATGATGTCCACATCTTGACTTTAAATGATACAAAGGACTCTCTTTTCTTCAATTTTAGTTCAGCAATACAAATACACAATATTGAGCTAAAACGCTCCCCTATCGACTATATTAAAGGTTATTTAAAAGGTATCAAGAATACAATTTCCAAGGTTGACCCTGATATTATTTTGGTTTGCGATGATGGGTTAAAGGGCATGCTTCTGCCTCTTTTGATAGGAAAATCAAAACCAATGATTTATGAAAGGCATGTTTCTAAAAACATAGTTTTTAAAAATGAAAATCCCTCACTACTTCAAAAACTAAAAAATAAAATACAGTTTAAATTGATGTCTTGGGGCGCATCAAAGTATGATGCTTTTGTGGTGTTGACCAATGGAAATCTTAAGGAATGGAACCTTCCTAATCTTACGGTCATTCCCAACCCCTTGTCCTTTACCCCTCAAATTAATTCTTCTCAAAAGAGTGAATCGGTGATAGCAGTGGGCAAACATTGCTTCCAAAAAGGGTATGATCTTTTGGTCGAGGCATGGAGGTCTGTCAACCAAAAACATCCTGACTGGAAACTAGAAATTTATGGGACCAAAAACCCTGATTTCTCTGTTATGCCCTTGATAAACAAGTACAATTTGAACAATTCCATACTTCTTCACAATCCAACAAAGAACATTGCCTCCGAATTCCAAAGAACTGCCTTTCATGTACTTTCTAGTAGGTTCGAGGGTTTTGGAATGGTTATTACAGAAGCTATGGCATGCGGATTACCTTCAGTTTCTTTTGACTGCCCCCATGGCCCATCAGATATCATAACCGATGGAGAAAACGGACTGCTGGTAAAAAATGGAGATTGCGAAGCACTATCCAATGCTATTTGTCGTCTTATTGAAGATAAAGTCTTGCGAGAAAAATTGGGAAAACACGCTAGCGAATCTGTAAGGCGTTACAAGATTGAAGAGATTTCAAGACAATGGAACAAATTATTCAAAAGCTTGGTAGCCTAAAAAAATTACAATTCAACTAAAGATTAGGTCTTTTAAAGAAATCCATTTTTTATACGCCTTATATCTTATACTTTAGGAGATAATTTTAAAACCCCAATAATCGTAGAATGAAGACCATTGTTATTTTAACAGACCAGCTCCATAAAATTGGGGGTATCAATAGTCTTATTCAATTAAAGGCAAATTATTGGGTCAATAACAACTATGTGGTCCATATCATAACCACGGAACAGGGCGCAAATACTCCATTTTATGAATTTGACCCTAAAATTGGAATACATGATTTAGGTATTGATTACGATAGAAACCAAAGTTATTTTGGAAAAAAAAATCTTCCCAAAGTCATCAATAATTTTTGGTTATTGAGAAAGTCGCTAAAAAAAATCAGTCCCGATTTGTTGATTATCGCTAATCATATTCCGGTCACCTATTTTTTTCCTTTATTAAAGGTCAATTCCAAAGTTTTAAAGGAGTATCATTTTACCCAATTTTTTCGGGCACAAAAAAAGGTTTCGCTTTTTAAGAGATTTGAAAATTATGTTGAGTCCAAATTAGATTTTCAAGTAGTTCTTAACGAGGAAGAGACAATTTTTTATAATTCAGGTAAAGTCTATCACATTCCAAACCCCATTCCATTTACCCAATTGGGAACTCCAAATAATCATCAACGAAAACCAATAGCTATTGCGGCTGGGCGTATATCTCCAGTTAAACGCTTTGATGTTCTTCTTGAAATTTGGGCAAAGTTTAAAGAATTGGACAATATATGGTGCTTGGAAATTTATGGGGATGGTCCTAAAAATGATGTGGAACAACTCAAGAACCTAATTGTAAAACTTGGGCTGGGAGATTCGGTACAGATTATAAAGCCAATCAACAACCTTCCCGAGGTTATGGGTACAAGGGGAATGTACCTTATGACTTCAGAGCAAGAATGTTTTCCGATGGTATTGTTGGAGGCACAAGCCTCAGGGCTTCCAATTGTATCGTTCGATTGTCCCACAGGCCCACGAAACATAATTAAATCGGGAGAAGATGGAATCTTGGTGGAGTTTAACAATCAGGAGGCATTTGTAAAAGCAGTATCCAGACTAAGCTCTGATGAAAGTCTAAGAGAAAAACTAACCTTAAACGGGCTGGAATCCGTTCAACAATATCTTTTGGGCAACGTAATGCAACAATGGGAAGATAAAATACTAAGTAAGATATAATGAGAAGGTTATTCATTAAAATATACAGATTTGCCTTTATACTTCATGGTATTGGATTTTTAAAATCTAACCATAAAGAAACCATTATAGAGGATATCTATTCCCAAAAGGAAAAGCCTTCCAATAAATCTAGAATATTTTTTGATCTCCTTGAAAAGCTCGCATCCGATAAATATTTTAGAACATTGTATTATTTTAGAACCCGTGGTGTGTTGAGTAATATTTTACGCCTATTTTTTCCTCGGGACCAGCGGTTTACAATAGACATCAACACAAAGTTGGGAGGTGGAGTAATACTTGCACACCCCTATAGCAGTATTATCAATGCGGAATCTGTTGGTAAGAATTTATATATCAACCAATTGGTTACCATAGGTGAAAACAATGGGAACAGACCAAAAATCGGAAACAATGTAAAGCTGTACACCAATGCCACTATTATCGGGGGCATAACTATTGGCGACAATGTAGTGGTCGGCGCAGGATCAGTAGTAGTAAAGGACGTTCCTTCCAATTGTATTATAGCTGGTAATCCAGCAAAAATTATTAGATATATAAAATAAATACATGTTTTCATTTGTACCATTAGAGTCTTATTATCCTTTATATATAAATCTTTGCCTCTTTTTGGTAATTTTCACTTTGTTACATACTTGGGTTTTGGAAATTGATAATCGTGTCAATTTAACCTTTGTTAATCTTGCAGGAGTTTCTCTCTTAACCTTTATTATTCTCTATATTGGTCAAAGGGAGATCAGTGGAATCTATTTTGGTGATACTATAAACTATGCAAGAGGATATCAAAATTATGCCATTGGGGCACCTTTGGAAAAAGATGGAGACCTAGGATGGCATATTTTTATGAAGTTCATGTCATCTTATGCTACAATTTCCACTTTTTTCACCGTTGTGGCATTTATATATATATTTCCGTTATATAAGTTATCCAGTACTTATTTTGGAAAATACTGGTACTACTCTTTCATAATGTTTCTTGTTTCCTTTTCCTTTTGGACTTACGGGGTAAATGGTATCAGAAATGGGGCAGCATGTTCGCTTTTTCTATGGGGGCTCTGTTATGAAAGGAAAAAAGTTGTAATGGCGCTATTTTTCTTTTTAGCAGTATCATTTCATAAAACATTACTGCTTCCTGTAAGCGCTTATTTAATAACATACATCTACAATAACCCTAAATTCTTTTTTTATGGCTGGTTGTTCTGCATTCCACTTTCCCTTGTAGCTGGTGGTCTTTGGATCAGTCTATTCACGAGTCTTGGTTTTGGAGATGACAGGCTCTCAGGGTACTTGTCTTCCAGTTCTGCTGATGGTACATTTTCCAGTACCGGTTTTCGTTGGGATTTTTTATTTCATTCAGCTTTCGCGGTATTTGCTGGTTGGTATTTTGTGTTGAAAAGGAAATTTGAGGACACCACCTATAATAGGCTTTTGATTACTTATTTAATCTGCAACGGATTTTGGATTTTGGTCATCAAGGCAAATTTTTCTAACCGCTTTGCTTACCTATCCTGGTTTATGATGGCCATTGTGATTATTTATCCTTTGCTCAAACAAAAATTCTTTAAAGATCAACATTTAATGATCGGTAAAGTTCTAGCTATTTATTTTTTGTTTACTTATTTAATGTTCTACCTATACTATAACTAGATAAACCATGAAAACCATTACAGTATTTACCCCAACGTATAATAGAGCATATTGTCTTGACAAGTGTTATAATAGTTTGGTCAATCAGACAAATAAAGATTTTATTTGGTTAATTATTGACGATGGCTCAACTGATAACACAAAGGCACTAGTTGAAGGTTGGATTAATGAAAGCAAAATATCGATAAAATATCACTATAAATCCAATGGGGGTATGCATACGGGCCATAATTCCGCTTACGCCCTTGTTGAAACTCCTTTGAATGTATGTATAGATAGTGATGATTATATGCCAGATAATGCTATCGAAATTATTTTAAAGAACTGGGAAAAAATCAAAGATAAACCCAACTATGCAGGAATTGTTGGTTTAGATGCGGATCCTGATGGAAATATTATTGGAACTAAAATTCCTGAGGAATTAAAAGAAACCACTCTTTACGATGTATATAACAAATATAAAGTTACCGGAGACAAGAAGTTGGTTTTAAGGACAGATGTAGTTAAAAGATACCCTCCCTACCCTACTTTTAGTGGTGAAAGATTTGTTCCTCTCGGATACCTATATTTATTGATTGACCAAGACTTCGTTCTATTTCCAATAAACGAAATATTGTGCAATGTGGAATACATGACAGATGGTTCAAGTTTAAACATCTTGAAACAATATAGGAGGCATCCTAGAGGTTTTGCTTTCTCCCGAAAAGAAAGGATGAAATTATCTAAATCTTTAAAAGTTAAATTTAAAAATGCAATCCACTATGTGTCCAGTTCTATCTTTATCAAAAATTGGAAGTTTATTTCTGAATCCCCCAGTAAACTTTTGACCATCTTGGCCATTCCCTCAGGAATACTTTTGAATATATACATTCGTTTTAAAACAAATTCAGGAACATAATGTCACCAATAAGAGTGTTACAGATATTTACCATCATGAATAGAGGTGGTGCGGAGTCGATGATCATGAATTATTATCGTAAGATAAATCGTGATTTAATTCAATTTGATTTTCTTGTCCATCGACATGAAAAAGGAATTTTTGATGAAGAAATTGAAAATCTAGGTGGAAAAATTTACAGATTGGATGCGATAAATCCGTTTTATCCCAAAAAATATTATCAAAACTTGAGAAGCTTCTTTAATAAGCATAAAGAATATAATATAATACACTCCCACTTAAATACATTTAGCTACTTTCCAACAAAAATTGCAGAAGAGTTTAATATTCCATGTAGAATTACCCATGCCCATATTGCTTTGGAAAAGCCTTCTTTGGCCGATTTTCTATCTGGCCCGAACGGGAGTAAAGAATTCTTTAAAAAAATAGTAAAACTTAATTTAAGGAAAAGAATTGGTCTTTATTCCACTCATCAATTTTCTTGTGGTATTAAAGCTGGTAAATGGTTATATGGTCCAAACTCTTCTTTTGAAGTTATGAATAATGCCATAGATGCGGAAAAATTTAAATACGACAGTGCAATTGCCGCTAAATATAAAACAGAGTTAAGCCTTCAAGACAATATAGTAATAGGACACATAGGGCGGTTTAGCGCACAAAAAAATCACATATTTTTATTTGATATTCTTTGCGAGCTATTGAAATTGGAACCTTCGATTAAACTTTTACTTGTTGGAGACGGTCCCCTAAGAAAGCAGTTGGAAGCTTATGCCGATAAAATAGGTGTTAGAGAACATATTATCTTTTTAGGGGTACGAACCGATATTGAAAACCTATGCATGGCAATGGATTATTTCGTTTTTCCTTCCCTTTATGAAGGGCTACCGGTTACTTTGATAGAAGCCCAATGCTCAGGATTAAAAATAATAGCATCCGACGAAATTACACGTGAAGTAAAGTTGACCAACAATATTCACTTTGAGTCACTAGAATCATCTGCTCATATATGGGCTGAAAAAATACTATCTCAAATAAAATACGATCGCGAGGATAAGATAAAAGAAATTGTTGAAAATGAATATGATATAGTCGCGAATACAGTGAAGCTGCAAAATTTTTATCTTAACCAAAATCACTTGGATTAGACATGAACTTAAAAGATAGAATATATCGCAAATCACCTTATTTTTTAAAAGTTCTACTCTTAAATTTTATAGGGCTGCAAAATAAAAAACAGAGATATACCAAAGATTTTGAGAAATATTTAGAGGACTATAAAAATCTGTGGGATGCCGACTTAATAAAGGTTGAAGAGTTTAGAGATAAAGAGTTGAAGAATCTTTTATTAGAAAGTCTCAATCATTCAAAATGGTATCGTTCAATAAAAGAAGAAAAGGGCATAACTGATGATATGATCCATCAACAGCCTATTCAAGTTTTAAAGAAAATGCCAATACTTTCCAAAAATGACCGGAAAGAAAAAACACTGCTATTAGAAAATACCTCACGTATTACTAAAGCCATAGGATATACCAGTGGTACCTCTGGATCTCCAACCATGAACTTACTTGATAAAGAATCCATTGAAAAATCTTTTGCGCTTTGGAAAAGGTTTCACTGGTCATTGGGAATCAAGCCTAATGATAAACACATTCGGTTTTCAGGAAGAATTTTAATAGATCCCAAAAAAAACAAACCCCCTTTTTGGATTTATAATAGGCCGGAAAATCAATTGCTAATGTCGACCTACCATTTGACCGAAATCAATATGGACTCATATATCTCCAAAATAAAAAAATTCAAACCCGTATATATAGATGGCTATCCCTCTGCAATATATATATTGGCTCAACATATAAATAAAAAAAATATAGAGTTTGATCATAACTTAAAAGGTATTGCAGTTACTGCTGAAACATTGTACGAACACCAACGGACAGAAATAGAAAAAGCCTTTAACTGTAATGTATTTAATCAATATGCTTCAAGTGAGGGCAGCCCATTTATTACCGAATGTAAAATGGGGAATTTGCACATTAATATCGACTCTGGCATATTTGAGATTTTAGACGAAAACGATAATGAAGCTGAGCCAGGTACAATAGGGAGGTTAGTGGTAACAAGTTTTAGAAACCTGAAAACTCCTTTAATAAGATACGATATAAAGGATAGTGTTTTAAAAGGAAAAAACAATGTTAAATGTAAATGCGGTTGTCAAATGCCAATAGTTGATCAAATCATCGGAAGGGAAGATGATATCTTATGGACAGAAGAGAAAGGATATGTAGGGAGAATGGATACGGCTTATAAAGGTTTAAAAGGTATTAGCAGAGGACAAATTCTACAAGAATCACCAAACTCTTTAGTAGTCAATATAGAGGTCGATGAAAGTTTCAAACAAACAACCATTGAGGAATTCACTAATAACTTAAAAGATCGACTAGGGTCGAACATTGAAATTTGCATAAACATTGTTGATGAAATTCCTTTAGGCCCCAATGGAAAATTTATTGCGGTAAAACGAAATTTTGAAATGGAAAAATAAATAGTTATTATCCCAATACTCTATATCGTTTTAGATAATGGTGATTCTTATAGAAAATTAAAAAAGCTAAAGATTATTTATCAATAATAGCCTTACTGTCCAAGGAACTTTGAATTTTTATGATAAAATTCTTTTCTTGTTTTTACGGTCAATCAATTTGAGTTTTATTGACAGGAATTATTATTTAATGTAATACTTCCAGAAGCATTATTACGTATACACATAAAATTTGAAGGTACACTTATATCATTATCGTAAATATTAACACCTGATAGTGTTCCATTTAAATATACCCCATGATTGTTTGCTGGAGTAATTACATTCTTTAAAACCTCAACATTTGAGGAATTAAGTATTTGAATTACAGTTCCAGAAGTATTTTGTCGATAAGTAATACCTGAAGAGCTTGAAATAGTTGTTTTTCCGTTTCCGATAAAATCATTACGCTCAATAATTACCGAATCATTGTTTTGATTTGAACCTAAATTTAGCTGTACGAAATATATCGCGTTATTATCAACGTCGATTTCATTATCCTGAATTAATAAATTATTTGCTGTTGTAATCTGTCCAGCTATGCCTTGACCTCCACTTGAGTTATGGATACTATTATTAGCTATAGTAACATCCTCTACACTCTTCAATAAAATTCCAACGTCACAATTTGTAATTGTGTTACCCTCTATTTCAATGTCTTTATAATAAGCTGCTATTCCTAATCCATATCCCTCTATAACATTTCCAGTTACTTTATTATTGAATACAGTTTCTCCCTGCCCTCCTGTAATAATAGCAGGTTTTGACACAGTTGGTCCAGCGGTAAATCTATTGTTTTTAATTTCAACATCGGATGCCAAGTTATAAGCAACAGATTTTTCAAACTCATTTTGTTCTATTAGAATTCTTTGTCCAACAAATACCACCAAGGCCCCTTCCCTACTTTCTCTTTCGATATTATTTCGGATTACTACATCATGAACTTTTTGATACTCTATAAGTTCATTAGTATTGGAGTCTCTTGTTCTTACTGGTTCTAAATTTATTGCGTAGCCTACAGTGCCTCCATCAGAGTTTGTAGAAGGCTGGCCACTTTTAATGAATGTGTTCCCATTTATATCAACGTTATACCCATCCGTTAGAGCAATACTCATTCTTCTAATGGACTCAAACACACAAGATTTAACAACTATATTGTTAGAAGGATTATATATTGGTTGGAAGCTATGTCCTATCGAGTATATATTGAGTCCTCCCATTGAGCCTTTAACAAATTTAATCCCTTCCAAAACTACATTCTTACCCGAATGAATACTTAAAAGATGTGCTCCTTCCTCTGCATTTTCCCTTGTATAGTTCCTAATATCTCTATCTCCATACAAAACACCTCCAAATACTCTAACATTGCTAGCTTCGCGAATTGCCAATAAAGCGGCAGAAGTTTGTGTTGGTGAAGGGTAAACCCTTAAGATAGTATTATCCGTCATGGATAAAGTAAAGTCTGATGGAATGTTCACTGCTTCGACACTAGGATAGAAATTTTGATTCGTGGTTGTTGATGTTACCTTAGTCACCTCAAAATAAGCATCAAATCTATCTGTTTGAAATGTAGTGGCACCTAATTCCTTTACGTAAAACATTAGACCCTCAAAATTGGCATTATTTTTTAACGCACGGTCAGAGTTTACTTGCCCTTGCTCAATATCCCAACGTTCGGGGTAAAATTGAAATACAGCATCATTCAACTGTACATCCCCTTCAATATTTAAGTCTTTATTGAGTAGGTTACCATCTATAGTACCCGAACTTGTAAAATTCAATGTTCCGTTAATAATTTCACCTTCCTTAAACAATAGGGTAACGCCCGCAGGCAGGGTAATCGTTTGTCCTTCTAGGTCCATTTGGCAATCTATCTCCAAAGTACTATTGGCCTCCAAATTATTCAAAGTATAGTCACAAGGAGTATTATTAACTTTTAAACCATCGGAAGAATCAAAATCGGGGCTATCATCAGTCCCTCCCAAATCAGGAGTTTCTTGGTTATCTGGATCTTCATCATCTTTTCCATCCGAATCATCGACGGTTTCTTCGTCCGGGTCTTCCAATCCAACCAAATCAATAAGATCTTCATCCTGCGAACAGGAAACAAAAGAGATTTGAGTTAAACACAAGAATAAGGCTAAAAAGAAAAGAAGTTTTGGGGTGTTATGCTGCATCATCATATTTTTACATTACAAAGTTGTTTTTTTTACTTGAAAAAACGACAAAACGTGTCTTTTTTTCGACGAAATACACTAGCACATACGCTCAAAGCCAAACTATTAGATGTTGAACCCATAAATTTTAACAAAAAGATCGATGAAATACACCTTCTTCTTTCTTTTCCATTAAACCTCGGCTCATTTTATCTAAAATTTATCACAGTAAGTCTAAAAGTAATTTTTATTTAACCCTTTTCTACTTATATGGGATTATATTTGACCCCCTGAAAAGATTCCCTTATTTTAAATACAATCTCTACTTTAATCCATCATCTATTCAATGAAGCAAAAGTTAATAAGGATAACCACAGTTCCAATTTCACTTGGAGGGCTGTTGCAGGGACAATCTAAATTTATGAGTCAGTTCTATGAGGTTATCGGTATCTCTTCGGATAAATCAAACTTAGAAAAAGTTGGCACCGAGGAAGAAATAAGGGTAATTCCAGTAAACCTTACAAGAAAGATAACGCCTATCCAAGATTTGAAGGCATTGATAAAGCTTTATAGCATTCTAAAAAAGGAGAAACCTTTTATTGTTCACTCCCATACTCCAAAAGCAGGAACAATAGGCATGATGGCCGCACGTATGGCCGGAGTTCCGCATAGACTGCACACCATTGCAGGACTGCCCCTTGTTGAAGCTACAGGGTTAAAAAGAGTTTTATTGAATGTCGTAGAAAAATTGACATATTCTTGTGCAACAAAAATTTATCCAAATTCGGTAGGGCTACAGGAAATAGTATTGGATCATAAATTTACCGATGCAGAAAAATTAAAGGTAATTGGCCATGGTAGCTCTAACGGTATTGACACTTCCTATTTTGACCCAAGCTTATATTCTACAGCATCAAAACTTGAACTTCGAAAAAAACTAAGGCTTGCAGATGAAGACTATGTATTTGTATTCGTTGGTAGATTGGTCGGGGATAAAGGAATCAATGAGCTTATTTCCGCCTTTAAAAATATTTTAAAGGAATACAAAAATGTACAGCTTTTGTTGGTAGGCAATCCAGAGGAAGAACTTGATCCTATGTTGCCCGAAACAGAGGAGTTTATAGCTAAGTCCGATAAAGTGATAGCAACGGGATGGATGGATGATGTGCGCCCCTATTTTGCCATTAGTGATTGTTTAACGTTTCCCAGCTATCGTGAAGGTTTTCCCAATGTAGTAATGCAATCTGGGGCAATGGGACTTTACAGTATCGTAAGCGATATAAATGGTTGTAATGAGATTGTGGAAGAGGGAGTAAACGGGACCATTATACCTGCTAAAAATACCGAAGCGCTCTACAACGCTATGAAACACGTGTTGGAAAACAGGCAAAAGTTTGCCGAAAATAAGGGCGTGTACCGGGAAATGATCAAAAAGAGATATGAGAGGTCGTTTATTTGGAACGAACTCTTAAAAGAGTATCGTGAGCTGTAAGGTATCAAAGACTAATCCAAAATACATAGTCATTTTTGAAGAATTTAATCCAGAGTTGTCGCCTAATAGCTCTGGAATTCTGTAAAGTTGATTGTCCCTTTCTACCTAGAACTTTTACAATTCGTCTAAAAAATCATCTCCTTAAACCATTAATACGAGGGTTTTCATATAGTTGCCATAACTTTATAAACGTATTGTACTTTTTTATTGGTACTTTATAAAATTTTATCCCTGAACCTCTGTTTTAACCTAATGTATGTATAGCGTTTTTTTTAAGCCATTGGTGGATTTTCTCATTGCATTGATTTTGCTTGTGCTCTTATCGCCATTATTGTTGGTGCTCATCTTTCTCCTGTTTATTGCGAACCATGGCAAACCATTCTTTTTACAGCCCCGCCCTGGAAAAGACGGCAAAATCTTCAAAATTATTAAGTTCAAGACTATGCGCGATTTTAAACCCGGCTCATCTATCGATATCCATAGTCCAAAGCGTGTAACGCCAATAGGTGGTTTTGTTCGCAAATACTCGCTTGATGAATTATTACAATTGGTAAACGTGCTCAAGGGCGATATGTCCCTTATAGGTCCAAGGCCCTTATTGGTGGAATACCTGCCCTTATACAACAAAGAACAGGGCAAACGCCATAATGTAAGGCCCGGGATTACAGGGTGGGCACAGGTGAACGGTAGAAATACAATAGATTGGGACCAAAAATTTAAATTGGATGTTTGGTATGTTGAGAACGTTTCACCGGTATTGGATTTAAAAATCATCTATAAAACCATTATAAAAGTGATCAACAAAAGTGATATCAATCAAGATGAAAATAGGACAATGCCCCAATGGGCCGGAAATTAATCGATCTTTGATACATTAAGTTCTTTCAACACTATACTACTATATGAAAAAAGTTAGAATCTATGGCGCCGGCGGACATTCCCAGGTTATTCGTAAGGTCTTGGAATTAAGCAATATTGTCGTAACAGATACTTATGATGACAAGCCATCCAATGTACACAGTGCTTATCAAAATACAAATGTCGAAAGCGGTGCAAGAGAAGGTCTGGATTCATTCCCCCATGAAGGTGAACCGGTAATCATAGCCGTTGGCAATAACCTTCAACGAGCAGAAATAGCAAAATTCTTAAAAAGTACATTTGAAAAGGCCATTCACCCCTCATCAATAATCGCGGAAAGTGCTACCGTTGGTGAAGGCACCGTGGTTTTTGCAGGCGCAATAATTCAGCCCAACACAAAGGTTGGCAAGCATGTTATTGTGAATACGGCCGCAAGTATAGATCATGACAATATAATTGATGACTATGCCCATATTTCGCCAAAAGCGGCACTCTGCGGGCATGTAGAAGTTGGTGAAGGCTCACATGTGGGTGTTGGAGCCGTAGTAATTCCAAAAGTTAAGATAGGAAAATGGTGCACTATTGGAGCCGGAACAGTGGTTATAAGAGACGTCCCAGACTACGCAACAGTTGTTGGCAATCCCGGTAGAATTATTAAGATCAATAATCCATTTGTACCACAGTAGTTTTCAGTTGTGGCCACACATTTAAAAAAGAGTATTGAAAAGTCAGGATAAAAATATAAGGTTGTACGGTGCCGGGGGACATTCCGGGGTCATTAAGGATGTAGCCAAACTTTTAGGGTACAATATTGTTGAGGTTTTTGATGACCAACCAACCCAGAGTATGCACTGGAACCCGGACACGATTAGAAATGGCTTTGTAGATTCCTGCGAATTCCCCCATACAGGGTACCCTTTCATAATAGCAATTGGCGATAATAAAACCAGAGCACAACTGTCCAAAAAGATAAAGGCTGCTTTTGAAACTCTAGTACATCCATCTGCTGTTGTAAGCAAGGATAGCCATATTGGAGACGGAACAGTGGTTTACGCCGGTGTGGTAATTCAACCCAATACATCTATCGGAAAACATGTTATAGTAAATACTTCTGCCAGTGTGGACCACGATAACCTTATAGCAGATTTTGTGCATATTGCTCCAAAAGCTGCCCTTACAGGTCATGTTGAGGTGGGAGAAGGTTCATTTATAGGAGCTGGTGCCGTAGTGATTCCAAAAGTGAAAATCGGAAAATGGTGCACAATAGGTGCCGGAAGTGTCGTTATAAAGGATGTCCCCGACAATGCTGTCGTAGTTGGGAACCCTGCAAAGATTATCAGATATCAAAACATAAACAAAAGTAATGGAGAATAACCTTCCCTTCAATCTTGCATTCATAGGCTCGGGGATTTCGTCAACTTTTACCCTGTATCATACCCTCAAAAAATTGGAAAAATCCAAAGATGGTGATACAACTCGAATTGTTATTGTGGAAAAATTCGAAAGTTTCCATAGCGGTATTCCTTATGGTGAAAGATCAGGTGTTACAACTTTATTGATTACTTCACTGAAAAATTTTTTACCTGAACCAGAATTGAGCGAGTTTATCGATTGGCTCAATAAAAACAAACAGTGGCTTCTAAAAGAGTTTAAGGAACAAGGAGGTCCGTTATCTTTGGAATGGACCCAAAAGCATCATAACGATTTGGAAAACAACCAATGGGAAGACCTATTTATTCCCAGAAGGTTTTTTGGTTATTATATCGATAATAAAATAGCAGCGCTTGTAAAAAAGCTGGAAAAACAAAAAAAAGTATCCGTTTCATATATCAGGGGAAAAGTTATTGACTTGATCCAAGACAATGGATCATGGGAAGTCCATATTAAGGACCAACCTCCTATTCTTGCCATGAAAACGATATTAGCAATTGGTTCATTACCTTCCAATTATTTATGGAAAAGTAAGAAACGAATCAAAAAGGATAACTTTCTATTGATCAATGACCCTTATAAACCAAGATTATCGGAGACCATTGATAATATCAAGGAATTTGCTGTAGAATCTAAACAAGACATTAATGTTGCCATTGTTGGAGCCAATGCCAGCGGATTAGAAATGCTCTATCAACTTAATGACCATCCAAACATTAAAGAGCATATCAACCATTTTTATATGGTTTCCACCCAAGGCATCCTACCCGATTCAAGAATAGACCATAAGAAACTAAAGCAATTCCAAACAGTTCATTTAGATGGTCTCAAGGATAAAAACAGTCTAACAGCATCTGAAATTGCCGAAGCTGTATATCAAGACCTTGATTTAGCGGATGACATCAAATTGGGCGCTTCCAGTACGGTCGGGGTCGTATCCCAAAAGTTTGGCTCCCTCTTAGAGAAGCTCGACAGAAAGGAATTGGAAATATTCGCTTGTCATTACGGGAATCAAATAGGCAGGAGACAACGATGTGCAGGAGAACATTATGCCGATGTGGCCACGGTTCTAAAGAAGAGAAAACGGTTTACCCACATTGCAGGTAGATTCTCGGATATAGTCCCTAAGTCTTCGGGATACGAACTTGTATATACGGATAAGAACAATACGCCCCAAAATGTTGAGGACCCCATACATGTTGTTATTAACTGTATTAGTGGGATTACGCTTTCACACCCCAATATTCCAAAACTGATTTCTAACCTGACTTCCAAAAATATGATTCGTGCAAATGAATCTGGGATAGGAATACAAGTAAACAACAAGTTTGAGGCCGCTGAGAACCTCCATATCATAGGTCCGCTTTTAGCGGGAAACGTGGTTGAAGGCAAAGCAGTTTGGCATGTGGAGCATTGCGGTAGAATTATTGCTTTTTCGAAAATGCTTTCCAATTTTCTGATTGATACCGAAGAAGACGTAGAACTGGATATAATTTGGTTGGATCAAGCTGAAGGAATAAATGCCTATAATCACCTAATAAAAACCAAATGGAACAATAACCCATATTATTTATATGATTATTTGTCCCATCACAAATCGGAAAACAACAATCTTATAGCCTTCAATTTCAAAGTGAACGGTGTTTCTACCGTAGTAATGCCCATGATTCTTAGAGAAATTGAAATATCAAAAGACCCTCTATACGATATTATCTCGCCCTACGGGTATAATGGGCCGCTTTATGCAGAAGGAACCAACGAACCAATAATAAAAAAGTTTTGGGAGCATGTTGACCAATGGTACGCTAAAAACAACGTGGTCTCCGAATTTGTAAGGTTCCATCTTAACGGGAACCACCAGCACTATACAGGTAAAACAGTTCCCACTCTGAACAATGTTTTTGGCCTATTGGCGAACAATTTTGAAGAACAATGGGATTCCTTTGTTTCCAAAGTAAGGAACAATTATCGCAAAGCGGAAAAAGAAGACCTTACCATTAAGTTTCATGAAAGAACCTCTATTGAACCCCATCATATAACTACTTTTTACGACATCTATGTAAGTACAATGAAAAGGAATGGGGCTTCCAAAATGCTCTATTTTTCTTTGGAGCATTTTAAAAATATGATCCTTAACAATAAGGATAATTTTACCATAGTACTTGTTTATAAAGACGACATAGCCATATCCACAGAACTCATCATTCACCTTAACGATTGCCTATATGCATATCTGGGTGGCACCTTATCTGATTATTTTACTTGCAGGCCCAATGATTTCCTAAGAGTCGAAGTGATTAGATGGGGAATTGAAAAAGGAAAGAGCCATTATATTCTAGGAGGGGGCATCACCAATGGTGATGGACTCTACAAATTCAAGAAATCCCTTTTTCCAGATTCTACCGATCGTGTTTTTTACACAGGTCGAAAAATAATTGACCAGTCAAAGTACGATGAGCTCTGTGAATCGGTCTTAAGAGGAAATAGCAAAAATGAATCGGAATCTTTTTTCCCGCTTTATAGAATGAATCCCTCATCTTAGAAATGCACCTACTTATATATGTTTAAAGTTATTATAAAGGAAGATGAATGGAACAGGGCTATAAATTCTTTTGAGAAAAAGGATTTTTACCACTCCTATGATTATCACCAGGTCTGTATCAAAGACAATGAAGTGGCAAAACTTCTTTTGTACAGGTCCGGTGAGACATCCATCGCATTTCCTCTTATAATAAGGCCTATTAACGGCAGTGGCTTTTTTGATGCCACCTCGGTGTACGGATATGCTGGCCCATTGATAGCCGGTCTTCCCTCCCACTTCAATTTTCAGGACTGGAAGGAGCAGATGCTCGACTACTTCTTGGACGATAAGATCATCAGCGTCTTTTCAAGTACCAACCCTTTTATAGATGACCAAGAACAACTTCTTTCAAATATGGGGGAAATAGATTCTCTTGGTGACATTGTTTACTTTGACCTAAAGCAATCTAAGGCGCATCGAAAAAACTATTCAAAGACTACAAAAAGGTACATAAACCGAAATAAGGAGCTTTTCGATATTAGAGAAGGGGGCTCTGAAGACGATGCACGCCAGTTTTTGGAAATATACTATCAAAGCATGAAGCGTGTAGGTGCTAGCAGTCAATATTATTTTAAACTCCCTTATTTTATCAAACTTATACGGAATCATAGCTTCTTTGATGCCCGCTTCGTATTTGCCATTTCAAAAGAAAACGGAGATGTTGCATCCGGGGCGTTTATCATCCATACCAAAAATCACATCGTTCAATACCATTTGTCCGGCACAGTGGATAAGTATAGGCATTTATCCCCTATTCGTGGAGTTATAGATTATGTAAGGAACAAGAGCCAATTGGACGACTATATTTTTTTTAATCTCGGCGGTGGGGTTGGCAGTAAAAATGATTCTTTGTACGATTTTAAGGCTTCCTTCTCCAAAAAAACGGTACCGTTCAAGGTCTGGAAATATATCTCGAATACCGAGGTCTATGACCAATTGTGTAAAATTGCGATGGAAAAGAGAAGTGAAGAAAATCCCAATACGAACTATTTTCCCACTTACCGGACCAACTCCTATTTCGATACTCCCTAATTTATATTTAGGACATGCAATGGGGCGAACAACTTAACTGTTGATTCTTTAGGTTGATTTCGGACCACTTTCAAGTTGTTTCTTGCGGTGTACATCAAAACTCTCAATAAACGCATTGGGATCTTCGGCAACATCTTTGCCCAACAATGCCTTTTTAAAAGTCTGTACCAATATTTTAAGATCCATAAAAAGTCCAATATTCTCTACGTATTCCACATCCAGGGCAAACCTTTCCTCCCATGTCAAAAAATTTCTGCCCGATATTTGAGCAAGCCCTGTAATGCCTGGTCTCACAGAGTGTCTTTTTTTCTCTCTTTCGTTATAAAAAGGCAGGTAATATGTTCTCAATGGTCTGGGCCCTACAAGACTCATATCGCCTTTCACAATATTTATAAGTTGTGGGATTTCGTCTAAGGAGGTCTTTCTTACAAAGGCTCCAACCTTGGTAATCCGTTGGTTATCTGGTAGCAATTTTCCAGAATCATCTGTTTTATCGTTCATCGTCTTGAACTTTAGAATATGAAAGACCCTCTCATTTTTACCTGGTCTCTCTTGGGTAAAAAAAGGAGTTCCCTTAAAATCTACCCAAAGTAAAATAGCGACCACGATAAAGATTGGTGAAAGCAAGATCAGTCCGAACAATGAAGCCGTGAAATCAAGACATCTTTTAAAAAAATTACTGTACACCCGAATATAAGTTTAGTTGTTTCTTTAATTTGAAAAAATGTGTTAGCCCTGGCTTTCCATCATCTTCATACTATCAATGATAAGAGGGAGCCCCTTACTTGAAAATTTAGGGTAAATGGTATCGAATGTATCCCCCTCCTCTATTCTGATAGGCTCTTGGCATAAGATGGTACCACGATCAAATCTATCGTCAATAATGTGGGTCGTAATCCCGGTAACCTTTACACCATAATCAAGAGCATCCTGTATTGCGGTCTTGGTCGCCAAAAAACTAGGAAAGAGGGAAGGGTGTATATTCGCTATTTTATCTGGAAATGTGTCCAACATCTGTTTTCGGATAAGGTGTTCAAACCCCAAAAGGAAAATGTGTGTTATATCATTTTCCAACAAAAGATCGATCATTGCCGCTTGATGATCTCCTTTACTGTCAAAATCCTTTAAAGGCATATGAACATGCTTGATGCCGTTTAGTTTTGCCTCTTCGGCCGCCCCACAATTTTCCTGTTCATAAATGACCATGCCTATTTTATCAATTTGACCATTTTCGGCATGCCATGCAATCGCATCTTTGGCGTTTTTGCCCCAAAAACTACATAAAAAGGCCCATTTAACATTTTTACCCATATAAACTGTTCATTAATAAATTCCGTAAATAGGAACAATACATCCAACGGTTGACTTCCGATAGATTCCTTTCCAGTACAGTACAATTAATTATGCCATTAAAATAGCATTCGTTCTAAAGATCGCTAAGATAATCCGAGGCATGGCAACACTCCAAGAATTTCTGCCAAACGCCCCATTTTACCCATAACATGGCAAACATTGCCAAATAGTGTGTTCATCGATGAAACTTGTGAGATTAACTCAATCGTGTGTTGAAATGTCCAATTAATCTTACTTTTACAATGAACCGACCTATAGTTACCCAAATACAAGGATTATCCATGCTTTTTAATTCTTTTGAGTTCCTGCTTTTTTTCCCCTTGGTACTTTTATTGTACTATTTGCTCCCGCATAAGGTTCGCTGGTTGTTCCTATTGGCCTCTAGCTACTATTTTTATGCCGCATCGGAGCCCTATCTGATTATCTTATTGCTCATATCCACTCTGGTGGACTACTATTGCGGCCTTAAAATTGGTAATGTTGCCCCTGAAAGAAAAAAATATTACCTATGGCTTAGCATTGCGGTAAACGTTGGTATTCTTGTTTCGTTTAAATATTTGTTTTTTTTCATTGATTCTACAAACTCCATATTGGAATATTTTGGGGCAGAAATCTCATCTTCCGAACAGATACAATCCTATAGGATCGATCAGGTTTTGTTACCGGTAGGTATTAGCTTCTATACTTTCCAGACCATGAGCTACACCATAGAGGTATATCGGGGCAATATGGAGCCAGAGAAGCATCTGGGCAGGTTCGCTCTTTTTGTTGCTTTTTTTCCACAATTGGTTGCCGGACCTATTGAAAAGGCTACCAGGCTATTGCCACAATTAAACAAAACCATTTATCCCGACGTATCTCAAATTAAAAGAGGCATGATCATAATGGCATGGGGATTTTTTTTAAAAATTGTCGTGGCCGATCGTTTGGGCATATATGTAGATGCCGTTTACGCCGACCCTAATGGCCATCAGGGTCTCCCTTCTTTGTTGGCCGCCTTCTTTTTTGTGTTCCAAATATATTTTGACTTTGCCGCTTACACTTATATCGCCATCGGAGCTGCAAAGACCATGGGAATTTCTTTGATCAATAATTTTAATAGGCCATTGTTTTCAGTTAACATAACACAGTTCTGGCAACGTTGGCATATATCCCTTACCCAATGGATCAGGGATTATCTTTATAGTCCCTTGAGGAGAAAGGCTCGTTTGAACAGGGGGGGCTCGGTAGTTTTTGTTTTTTTTATCATGGGGCTCTGGCACGGAGCCAATTGGACCTTTGTGGTTTGGGGATTGATCAATGCCATGTTCTTGATCATCGAAGTGATCACCAACAAATGGCGTAAAGGTATTTTTGACCGTTTACACATCCCTTCCAAACTCAGATCCTTCAGCGGTTGGGCCGTCTCATTTACTTTAATGATGTTATCCCTGATTTTCTTTAGGTCACCTTCAATACAAGATGCATTCGACTTTATAGGAAATCTTTTTGTTATTCCAAACCTTCACATTAATGTGCTCAATAACTATTTGGAACTCTTTTTGAGCATTCTTTTGATCATAGGCGTTCAATGGGTTCATTTTGTAAAGGGAAACAATAGAATATATGAATTGGTGGAAAAGCGACCGATTTGGGCACGGTGGTCCATGTACTTGGCATATATCGTTATTATCGTGATGCTTGGCATTAATAGGCAAGAGAGTTTTATTTATTTTCAATTCTGATTCCAATGAGATATTTTATCCTAAAACTCACCTTGTTCTTTTCGCTGCTGGCCTCGGCCTATCTCTTTATGGTCAATAAGCTTTCCGAAGGATATGTAGATATGTACTATCCAAAATACACCCAACATGCCGGTGGATTGGTCATTGGGCTATCACGGGCCGATCAGGGCATTGACCCTAAAACGATTGTCGAAAACCTAGAGCTCAAAACAGATTTGCCCTTGATAAATTTTGCGGCCAACCAATACTATTACGGGGAAGTATATCTGGAAGGCATCAAACAAAAGCTTAAACATGGTAGTGGCAACGGCCTATTTATATTGAGTGTATCCCCTGGAAGTTTTACCGGCCCTATCGGTTTTGGAACCAAGGGAATCAAGGAAATGGATGGAAAAACCGCCATGGGAAAAGCCGAGGACTTTAACTCTGACCCTAACTACAGCTACATCATAAACTGTTATGGACAAGGGCTTTACCATGCTCTGTTCGCCCAAAGGGCCCCAGGTAATATGATAACCCATGACAATGGGTGGAACGAGATCCTGACATCGGGAAGTGACTTTGTATTGTCCGATGCTTTAAAAATGGATTGGAAAAGGCAAAATCTTGATTATTTTCAACGTAGGTTGCCCAAAGAAGAAACAAAAGATTATAGATGGGAATGGTTTGGAAAGACCATTGAATATCTTAGAGACAAAGGGCAGGTAGTTTTGGTAAGGATGCCGGCCGATAAAGAGGTCTTTGATTTTGAAAACAGCAATTCCCTAAATTTTGATAGGTCAATGGACAGCATCATAAAAATCCATCAAATTCCTTATCTCGACTACTCCAAAAATAGCTCCTATTTCGAAACCTATGATGGATCCCACCTACACTCTGGGAGCGCCATCCAATTTTCCACACAATTGGCCAAGGATATAGGCGTTCATATAAAAAAGTAAAATCTGTTTGATAGGTAAAAAAGAACATATAATCCCCCCACCTCTTGATGGACCCTATACATCAGAAACCTTTACATCCATTTGGTCGGAACACTTTGCAAAAGACTTGGAAACCTTGAATGTCGAGTGCTTTAAAGGTATATCGTTCTATAAAAAGGGAAGGCTTCCCATTTACAGCAACGTAGGGGCCACCAATACAAAAGGCATCCACTATAACATCGATTCCTTGGCCATGACCGTTACAGATGACAATAAAGTCTATCTTATACACGATGTGCCCGATTTTGCCCCCCTACACAAACAAAGATCGAATGGTCTCCGATTGATGACAATACCACAATACAAGGGTTATATCTGTAATTTAAATAATAAAAGCTGCGCTGAAGGTTATCTAGTCTCCAACCTAAGTTCCAGAAGCCGGTCCAAGTTGAATAATTACAGAAATAAATTGAAAAAGGAATTTTCGGTCTCATATCAATTAGTATGGGGGGACATATCTGAAAAAGAATATGACGGTCTTTTTAAAAAATTCCATGAGCTTCTTATACGTAGGTATGATGAAAAACAAATCGTGAACAACAATCTGGATCCAACGGAATGGTCATTTTTTAAAGATGTTACCTTGCCCATGATGCGTAACAAAGAAGCTGGCCTATTTGTGGGATCGGTCAATGGTAATCCCATAACAATTACTTTGCTCAATTTTTCAAAGGACCATGTTTACGATGTTATACGTGTTTTCGATATCGACTTCTCTCAATATAGGATCGGTAGCCTCGGTATAATTGAACAAATAGATTGGTGTATTAAGAACAATTTTAAGGTTTTGGATTTTTCTAAAGGTCATTTTGACTATAAGGAAAGATGGAGCAACGTTTCCTATATGTTCAACTATCATATTTGGTACAATCCCAAGAGTTTGATAAGCTGGGGGATTGCCAACCTATTGGTTGCAAAGTTCAAACTTAAATATTGGGCCCGTAAACAGGGAATTCTTAAGTCACTTCACAAAATTCGCTATAGACTGGGCCACAAACCACAATGAAGACCTGAGCGATGACGAGCCTCCCCAAACACTATATCGACCATTGCCTTTTCCAGTTATATCTGGACAAAACCCTCCATGCAGTACACCGGGGAAAAGTACACAACCTTTTACTGGATCGTTATCTATCACTAAATCCTTCTATCTATCACGAACAAGGACAACCATTTTATATAATAAAGGATGTGCCCGACTATCTTGATTTTCAGAATCACCTCCCCCCTAGTTCGGATATCATCAAAGTACCTCAATATAATGGCCATTTAGTCAACCTGGCTCCCTATCAAAACCTCTCAGAGTATTTGAATGCTCAACTCAGCAAGCGAAACATTAAAAACCTTAGGGCCAAGAAAAAGAAATTGGAATCTTTGGGAGGAATTGGGTACAGAGTGTTGTCAGGAGACATAGCGGAGCTGGAATATGCAAAAATATTCAATCGTTTTAAAGAATTGTTGTCGAATCGGTTCGATCAAAAAGGCATTCTGAACAGAGATCTTCCCCATTGGCAACAATTGTATAGGTTTACACTGCCCAAATTATGTAGTGGAGAAGCCAAATTGTTTATTATATATAAGAACGAATTGCCCATATGTATCGCCTTGAACTACATTGTGGATCATGTGATGTTCAGTCATATCCAAACCTACGATACCGATTATTCACCATACAATTTGGGCGATATACATATACAGTTTCAATTGGAATGGTGTTTTTCCAATAATATTGATATCTATGACGTTTCCAAGGGTACAAACCCATATAAAGAAAAATGGTGCAATCATCGCTACCGTTTGTTCCATGAAATCGTATATTCCCAAAAGTCCGTAACAGGCACCATAAGGGCCAAGCTTAAAAAAATGGAACTGAATCTTTTGCAGCGATTCCGGAATATAGGAATCTTGGGGAATTTAATACAGATGGACAAGTGGTTATACAAAACAAATAAATGGCGCAAGTAAGTCATTTTCAATAACAGGTCAGGGTATCTATTTATGCAGAGAATTCTCAACATATTATCCAATCACATGGATTTTCATGAACTCGTACTTCTAGAAAAGAGAGCTGACAAGGTATATCGTTCCATTTCGAATTCATTTACCGGCAACTTGCTATATCAAAAAACATTGCTCCGGGAAAGTGCTACTAACTATAACGGAAAAAGTCCGATAGTACTGACCAGTGTTCCAAGTTATATAAATACCGAACTGGAC
>JAAEZN010000111.1 GCA_018222835.1 Algicola sp.
CCCATATATCGAAGCCAAAAACAAAACAGCACAGATAGAGCACGAGGCCACCACCAGTAAAATCGGAGAGGACCAAATCTTTTATTGCAACCAAAGAGGGATCGACACAGAGAAGGCCATTGCCCTTATCGTAAACGGCTTTAGCAAGGAAGTATTGAACAAGCTTCCGATGGAATTTGCCGTAGAAGCACAAAAACTATTGGAAATTAGCTTGGAAGGCTCAGTAGGATAAAAACCACCATCATAAAATAATATTTGAAGAAGAATAGCATGCTAGAAATCAAAAATTTACACGCAAGCGTAGAAGATAAAGAAATACTTAAGGGCATCGACCTAAAAGTGAACGCAGGAGAGGTCCATGCCATTATGGGTCCCAACGGTTCAGGCAAAAGTACCTTGGCAGAAGTAATCGCCGGACAGGAAGAGTTTGAAGTAGGTGAGGGCAGTATCCTTTTACAAGGAGAGGACTTGGAAGAACTTTCCCCGGAAGAAAGAGCGCACAAGGGTGTGTTTTTATCTTTCCAATATCCGGTAGAGATACCAGGAGTGTCCGTGACCAACTTTATGAAAACGGCCATCAACGAATCCAGAAAAGCACAAGGCTTGGAAGATATGCCGGCGAATGAAATGCTTAAAAAGATTCGTGAAAAATCTGAAATGTTGGAAATAGACAGGAAATTCCTTTCCCGCTCTTTGAACGAGGGGTTCTCAGGTGGAGAAAAGAAAAGGAACGAGATTTTTCAAATGGCTATGATGGAGCCCAAATTGGCCATTTTGGACGAGACCGATTCCGGTTTGGATATCGATGCACTCCGTATCGTGGCCAATGGCGTAAACAAATTGCGCAGCAAGGACAATGCAATCATTGTGATAACCCACTACCAACGGTTGTTGGATTACATTGTACCGGACTTTGTACATGTACTGTACAATGGTAAGATCGTAAAGTCCGGCACCAAAGAACTGGCACTGGAACTGGAAGAGAAAGGTTACGACTGGATTAAAGAAGAAGCTACGGTATAAATTAGATGTAAGACTTCAGATATCAGGGTTCAGAAAACTTAACACTGAAAACTGATGACTGAAAACTGAAAAAATATGGATTTAAAGGAAAAATTAGTCTCCTCTTTTTTGGCTTTTGAAGATGGTGTGGATCTAGATCACCCAGTTCACGAAGAACGATCAAATGCTATTAAGAACTTTGAGGTCAAGGGCTTCCCTACAAAAAAAGACGAAGCTTGGAAATATACCTCGCTAAAAGGATTGCAAAAAATCGATTTTAGCATCTTCCCAAAGCAAGAGACCTCATTGGAGTACAAGGATGTAAAAAAGTATTTCCTTCACGAAATAGACACATACAAAATAGTTTTTGTGGACGGGGTGTACAGTTCATATCTGTCCGAAACTACACACGATGGTGTCGATATATGTTTGATGAGCTCTGCGTTCAGCAAACCTATGTATCAACAAGTGATAGAGGTTTATTTTAATAAAGCGGCCTCAAAGGATGAATCATTAACCTCCTTAAATACGGCATTCAGTAAAGAAGGCGCCTACATTTACATTCCCAAGAGCAAGGTGCCCAAAAAGCCTGTCCAGATTTTACATTTGGCCACGGGCAACGAGGCAGCCCTAATGTTACAGCCGCGTAACTTGATCGTGGCAGAGGACAATGCCGAGGTTCAAATTATTGAACGTCACCAAAGCTTAACGGGCAACGAAGTGTTCACCAACTCCGTTACGGAAATATTTGCGGGCAAGGACGCCATTGTGGATTACTACAAAGTACAGAACGATGCTCCAACGGCATCTTTGGTGGACAATACTTACATTTCCCAAAAGGATAATAGTGTAGTAAGGGTACATACCTTCTCTTTGGGCGGAAAACTGATCCGGAACAACCTGAACTTTTATCAGAACGGGGAACGGGTGGACTCCACTTTAAAGGGTGTAACCATTTTGGGCGACAAACAACATGTGGACCATCATACATTGGTGCACCATGCTCAGCCCAATTGCGAGAGCCATCAGGATTACAAAGGTATTTTCGGCGACAGTTCCACAGGAGTGTTCAATGGAAAAATCATTGTGGACAAGATTGCCCAGAAAACAGATGCCTTTCAGCAAAACAACAATATTTTGTTGAGTGATAAATCGACCATCAATTCAAAGCCGCAGTTAGAGATTTTTGCAGATGATGTAAAATGCTCCCACGGATGTACCATTGGCCAGTTGGATGATGAAGCACTCTTTTATCTTAGATCAAGGGGAATCCCAAAGAAAGAGGCCAAGGCTTTAATGATGTATGCTTTTGCCAATAATGTTTTGGAAAGTGTACGCATTCCCGAGTTAAAGGCCAGAATCAATAAGATTATAGCCAATAAACTGGGAGTGCGCATGGGTTTTGACCTCTAAACACAAGTTTATAAAATTAATATTTCAACCTTACTCTATTTTACTAATCAAAGCTGCAATAATTAAATGTGTGGCTTTAAATTCAAATTTGATTGAATATGAAAAAATCAGTAAGTGTTGTTGTAATTGTTTTGTTAGCGAGCAGTTTATTTGTGCATGCCCAAGAAAGGAATTTTGGAGTTCTCGGAGGGCTAAATTATGCCAATATTAGAGGAGATAGAGCAGAGTCTATCAATACTAGTTGGCGTCTTGCTTATCATTTTGGTATATTTTCAAGTATTTCATTGAGTGATAAGATAGCTTTGGAGCCAAGAATACTCTTTTCTTCAAAAGGATATGATGATGAAATTGATTTTGACCAGCTTGGTTTTGCTGAATCAAATGGTTCAATGATTTCACAAAATCGTGTAAACTATACTAGCAGAAATAATTATTTGTCAGTCCCTATATTGTTTAAGTATAAAATAATCGATAAAATTAGTTTAGACTTGGGGCCAGAAATTGCTTTCTTATTGTATTCAAAAGATGTAATTACCAAAGTCGATAGAGAAGGTTTTTATGCGAAAGGTGATGTGCCGGATGAGGGTTCAGGTGATTTCTTTCTGGATTATGGAGCTATGGCAGGTGTAACCTATTATTTTGCAGATGATGCATCTATACAACTTAATTATTTTCATGGGCTATCCAATTTACACAGAAAAAATCCTATAGGTGATTCAACGGAGAACAATTCTGTGATTCAACTTTCTATAGGTTATCTTATTTTTTAATGGTTACAAAAACATTGGACATACAAAAAATTCGCAAAGATTTTCCCATCCTACAAAGAGAGGTGAACGGGAAGCCATTGGTGTATTTGGACAATGCAGCTACCTCGCAGACACCACAGCAGGTAATCGATGTAATTGTAGATTACTACCAAAGGTACAATGCCAACATCCACCGCGGGGTGCATACCTTGTCCCAAGAAGCTACAGATGCCTACGAGGCAGCGCGCCATAAAATCCAAAAACACTTTAATATTGCGCATTCCCATGAAGTGATTTTTACTTCGGGAACAACCCAAAGTATCAATTTGGTGGCAACCGGTTTCACTTCTTTTTTAGAAGAAGGAGATGAGATTTTGGTGTCTGCCATGGAGCATCATTCCAATATTGTGCCCTGGCAAATGTTGTGCGAACGCACGGGAGCAATTCTTAGAGTAATTCCAATGAATCTGGACGGGGAATTGGTAATGGAAGCGTTCCATAAACTACTTTCCAACAAGACCAAATTGGTGTTTTGTAACCATGTGTCCAATGCATTGGGAACCATCAATCCAATAAAAGAGATCATCGATGCCGCCCATAAAGTAGGGGCAGCAGTTTTAATCGATGGCGCACAGGCAGCGGCACATATCAAAGCTGATTTACAAGCGTTGGATGTGGATTTTTATACCGTTTCCGCGCATAAAATGTGCGGTCCAACAGGCGTCGGAATATTATACGGAAAAGAAGAGTGGCTCAAAAAACTACCACCTTACCAAGGCGGAGGTGAAATGATCGCGGAGGTCACTTTTGAAAAAACTACCTATGCCGACTTGCCCCATAAGTTTGAAGCGGGAACACCGAACATTTGTGGAGGAATTGCTTTTGGTGCGGCTTTGGATTATATGAATGGCATTGGTTTAGATGTGATAGCTCGGTACGAGGATGAATTGGTGCAATACGCTACAGAGCAATTGTTGACTATTAAAGGATTGAAGATTTATGGTACCGCAGCACACAAAACGTCGGTGATATCGTTCAATATAGAAGGGATCCATCCCTACGATATCGGAACCATTGTGGATAAGTTGGGCATAGCCGTCCGAACAGGTCACCATTGCGCACAGCCCATTATGGATTTTTACGAGATTCCTGGAACGGTACGAGCGAGTTTTAGCTTTTACAACACCAAGGAAGAAGTGGATAAGTTGGTGGAAGGGGTAAAGCGGGCCAAGGATATGTTGCTCTAGTCGAACCGTTATCTTTATCTTAAACACTTGAATCGCAGCTTTCCGAGTTGTATTTTTGAACAAAACCATCACATGACCATAAAAGAGATACAGGAAGACATAATAGACGAGTTTTCTATGTTCGACGACTGGATGCAGCGTTACGAATACATGATAGAACTTGGAAAATCGCTTCCGTTGATAGAAGAACAGTACAAGACGGACGACAACCTGATCAAAGGTTGCCAGAGCAAGGTATGGGTACATGCCGAACTGGATGGCGATAAATTGGTTTTTACCGCAGATAGCGATGCGATCATTACCAAAGGTATCATTGCTATTTTGATAAGGGCGTTCAGCAACCAGAAGCCACAGGACATAATTGATGCCGATACCGAGTTTATCGATGAGATCGGGCTAAAAGAGCATTTGTCGCCAACTCGAGCAAACGGATTGGTGAGTATGGTGAAGCAGCTAAAATTGTATGCAATTGCCTATCAAACACAGTTAAAATAATTTAGAATGAGCGAAGAAACAACAATAGATACACAAGAGCTGGGGGAAAAAATCGTAAAGGTTCTCAAAACTATTTACGACCCAGAAATTCCAGTAGATATATATGAACTAGGGCTTATTTACGACGTGTTTGTCAATGAGGAATACGAAGTAAAGATTTTGATGACCCTAACTTCACCCAACTGCCCTGTGGCAGAGACCTTGCCCGTTGAGGTTGAGGAAAAAGTAAAATCCATAGATGTATTGAAGGATGTGGAAGTGGAAATTACTTTTGATCCACCATGGACCCAAGAACTTATGAGCGAAGAGGCCAAATTGGAATTGGGATTATTATAGAAATTTGATATCAGATTTTTGGTATAGTAAATCAGGTGGATTTTTTAATATATTAAAGGTATCGAACCCCCGATATCAATACTAAAGCTGTATGGAAAAGGGGTTTGAACAAACAGTTTCGTGGAAAAAAGCGAGGGAACTTAATAAAGAAATATATAAGGTTACATCGAATAAAGGTTTTAGAAAGCTTTTTGCTATTTGTGACGAAATCTCCATGACTATCCATGGATTAATAAAGTATTTAGAGAAGAAAACTTAAAGTCTTAAATCGGACCACTGAAATCTGAATTCTTATGTCTGAAGAAATAATAAACAGAGTAGCCCAAAGCAAGTTGATTACCTTCAACCTGGAGGATTATTATCCAAAAGGAGAACGAAAGGTGTTGGACATTAAAGATTGGTTGTACGAAGGCTTTATTTTGCGTGAGAAGGAGTTCCGCGCCCATGTTGATGCCCACGACTGGTCCGCTTACCAAGATGCGTATGTGGCACTACAATGCTCTACGGATGCCATTATACCGGGTTGGGCCTTTATGTTGATTGCTTCAAGGTTGCAACCTTACGCCAAAAAAGTGGTACAAGGAGGTTTGGAAAATCTGGAGACTGCCCTCTATCAAACTATTTTGGATAACTTGGATGTGACCGAGTTTACCGATAAGCCCGTAATCATAAAAGGGTGCTCCAATAAACCTGTTCCAGAGAACGCTTATCTGATGGCGGTGAACAGAATACAAGAGGTCGCAAAAAGTGTCATGTATGGAGAGGCTTGCTCTTCGGTGCCCCTTTATAAAAAGCGGAAATAACAATTTTTCCGTTTCAAAAGGTGACATTTCTTACTTTTACAGTTCTAAACAGTAAACTCCATACTATGAAAAAATTGCTTTTTGTCGCCTTGGCGATGTTTATGGTCTTTTCCGCACAAGCCCAAACCGAGGAAGAACTCAAGGCTCAGATTGGCCCCAAAAAGGATTCCATTGCAGCTATCCAAAAAAGAGTAAATGCCCTTCAAGCAAAATTGGATGCCCTTCCCGGATGGAAAATTGGTGCTTTTGGTACCATTGGTGGGAGTATTTCAGAATTTAACAATTGGTTTGCCCAAGGTATTCCGAACAACTCATCAGGAAATATTGGTTTTACGGTAAATGCCTTTGCCAACCTTAAAGAAGAAAAATTCTTTTGGCGCAATGCAGCTAATGTGAACCTTGCTTGGGTAAAGCTGGACGACAAAGATGACCCTACTGATGACGATAGTTTTCGACAAGCAACGGATGTTTTCAATATATCATCGTTGTACGGGAGAAAGTTGAGCGAGAAATTCGCCATATCAACATTGGCAGAATACCGAACTACCATTCTGAGCAATTTTAACGACCCGGGCTACCTTGACCTTGGTGTGGGAGCTACGTGGACCCCAATATCCGATTTGGTGGTGGTTATACACCCGCTCAACTATAACTTTGTGTTTAGTAGCGAGGATACCATTTTCGAATCTTCCATGGGTGCAAAGATTGTTGCAGATTATACCAAACAAATTGGTGCGGTGAGCTTTAAAAGTAACCTCTCCATGTTCCAAAGCTATAAAAGCAGTGATTATAGTAACTGGACTTGGACCAACTCCTTTAGCTATACATTATGGAAGATGATCGGGGTAGGTTTTGATTTTGGACTGAGAAACAACAAACAGGAGACCCTTAACTATATTGTGAACAATGCTCCTACTCCAGACCCGAATGCTACATTTGCCAGTATTGACAACGAGCTACAAACCTATTGGACACTGGGCTTGAGCTATAAATTTTAAAAAGGAATAAAACCCTGATCGGTTTTTGCTTTTCTGATTGATCAAAACTACTTGAAAAGCCCATTTACGAACACAAAAAAGCCCTCTACTTTGAGGGCTTTTTTGTGGGGTGAAAAATGTTTTTCTATGTTTTTAAGACCATGGTCTAAGTAGGTTAAGATCCATAAGATCTGTGCATGACACTAAAATGACTTAAAAACATTGTGAAAGTATATCTCCAGTGGTCAGTTTCTAAATTTTTGTTGTGAACAGTCCTTAAGTTGTTGTGAAGTTGTTCACTTTCAGTATTTCACCGAGGAAGTAGGTGGATTGTCCGCTTAACCTAATATTCATCCAAATGCTCTGGGTACAAAAAGTTGTTATACGGAAAACGGGTTACATGGATATCCCTGACTGCATGATATACTCGTTTTCTGAACTCGTCCATATTTTCCTTATTGAGTGCGGAAATAAACAGAACTTTATCGCCCAACTTGTTAAAGTAGGTGTTTTTCCATTCATCTAGAGTAAAATGCGCAGTGGTACGTTCGGTTACCAGATCATCTTCATCTATAGTTTCCGGGGTATATTGGTCTATTTTATTAAAGACCATAATGGTAGGCTTGTCGGAACTTTCTATTTCGTCCAAAATCTGTGTAACGGAGTTGATATGGTCTTCAAAATTAGGATGCGATATATCCACCACGTGAAGCAATAGGTCTGCTTCGCGAACCTCGTCCAAGGTACTTTTAAAGCTCTCTACCAATTGTGTTGGCAATTTTCGTATAAATCCAACGGTATCGCTCAAAAGAAAAGGCAGATTGCCCAAGACCACCTTTCTCACGGTAGTGTCCAAAGTGGCAAATAGTTTGTTTTCGGCAAATACATCGCTCTTGCTGATCACGTTCATTAATGTGGATTTACCAACATTGGTATATCCTACCAATGCTACTCGGACCAAAGAGCCGCGATTGCCCCGTTGGGTCTCCATTTGGCGGTCTATTTTGGCAAGTTTCTTTTTGAGCAAAGCAATTCGGTCGCGTACAATACGCCTGTCCGTTTCGATTTCCGTTTCACCGGGACCACGCATTCCGATACCACCTCGCTGACGTTCCAAGTGGGTCCAAAGCCCAGTAAGTCTTGGTAGTAGATATTCATATTGGGCCAATTCTACTTGGGTTCTGGCGTAGCTTGTTTTTGCTCTTTGCGCAAAAATGTCCAAAATTAAGCTAGTCCTGTCCAGCACTTTGCAGCGCAATAATTTTTCGATATTGTTCTGTTGGGCGGGGGATAGTTCATCATCAAAAATAACGGAGCCGATTTCGTTCTCCTTAACAAAGAGCTGAACCTCGTCCATTTTTCCACTTCCAATATATGTTTTGGGATTGGGCACATCAATTTTTTGCACAAAACGTTTTGCAACTTCACCTCCTGCAGTGTAGGTCAAAAATTCGAGTTCGTCCAAATACTCTTTTACCTTTTCCTCGTTCTGGTGCTGGTTCATTACACCGATCAACACCGCTTTTTCATATTCTATTGTTTTCTTTTCTAGCATTAAAAAGTTTTTGAATATCCGTTATATGTACTAATTGTTTTTGAATGCCGCTCTGAATTTATTTTGGAATCTTATTGTTTTACTGATCAATACCTTGATGGGAATCCAAAACAGGTTCTGGTTGACGAAAGCCAGATTATAACAAAATACGGGCAATCCATAAACTTAATGCGCAAAGGTAATCAATGTTTGGATAGCTGTTAAGGGTGTCTCCATAGGCGTTTGTGGCAAAATAAAAAGGAGGACAATTATTGTCCTCCTTTTCCCATCTATTTTTTTGAAACGGATA